>JAKAHF010000087.1 GCA_021815245.1 Actinomycetes bacterium | reverse complement strand
GCTCGTTCGTCGTCTCGACCCTCAGCGCCTACGAGCGCGGCAAGCGGAGCCTTAGTCTCGAACGGCTCTGCGAATTGGCGGATATCTTCGGGCAGTCGCCCATGTCGCTCCTCGATATCGAGGACGACGCGAGCTTCCCACGCGCAGCCACGAGCAACGGTCCCCTGCGTATCCGCCTCGACAACCTCGAGAGACTCGCGCCCGAAGAGCGCAAGCCGCTCGAGAGTTATCTGGCATTCTTGCGTGACCTGCGCAACGACCCGTCGCGCGACATGCTCACCATCCGCAAGGAAGACCTCGCCTACCTGTCGGCGCTGTATGGTGTGCGCCCACAGGCGCTGAAGGACTACCTCGAGAAAGAGGGCATTCTCCTCACTCGGTAGAGCAGTCCCTCGATCTCGGCGAGGGCGGTGCTGAGATCGCTGTTGCGCGCCACCACGTCGACCAGCGCGCTGCCTATGATCACGCCGTCGGCATAGCCGGCGACTTCATCCGCCTGCTCTGCGCTACTCACCCCGAAGCCAACGGCGAGAGGCAGGTCGGTATGCCTGCGGATGCGCTCCACGAATTGCGGCAGGTCGGTGCGAAGCGCCGCCCGCGCCCCGGTGACTCCCGTCGTCGACACGCAGTAGATGAACCCTGACGCGGCCGCCGCTATGCGAGCCAGGCGGGCGTCGGTACTGGTCGGCGCCGCCAGCAGGATGACATCGACACCGCGCTCCCGCGCCGTGATCTGCAGATCGCCGGCCTCTTCGACCGGAACATCGGGCACCACTACGCCGAGCACCCCGCTGTCGCGGCAGGTATCGAAGAAGCGGCCCGCGCCAAACGCGAGGATGGTGTTGAGATACGACAGCACCACCACCCGGGCGCCTTCGGCGCTCGCCCGGGCGGCAAGATCGAGCACTCCCGCCGGACGGATGCCGTTGCGCAGCGCGACGACCGAGGCTCCCTGTATGACGGGACCGTCGGCGAGCGGGTCGGAGAACGGAATGCCCAGCTCGATCAGGTCGGCTCCACCTTTGAGGTAGGCGCGAACGATCTCGAGACAGGAGTCGGCGTCGGGATAGCCGCCGACGGCGTACGGCATGAGCAGAGGCCGTCCGGCCTCACGGAACAAGCTGGTCAGGGCACTCACGACCTCACCCCCAGGACATCCGCCACACTATATACGTCTTTGTCGCCCCGTCCGGAGAGGCTGACCACGACCAGGCTGCCGGGCGCGAAGCCGTGGCTGCCGCCACCGTCGCGCAGTAGGTACGCTATCGCGTGCGAGCTCTCCAGTGCGGGGATGATGCCCTCCAACCGGCAGAGTGCCTGGAAGGCGGCAAGGGCCTCGGTGTCGGTCGCGCTGCTGTACTCGACGCGGCCGAGGTCCTTGAGGTGCGAGTGCTCCGGGCCCACCGAGGGATAGTCGAGACCGGCCGCGATGGAGTGGGCTTCTTGGATCTGGCCGTCTTCGTCTTGCAGGACGTAGGAGAACGATCCATGGAGGATGCCGCCCGTCCCCTTGGCCAGGGAAGCGCCGTGCTTGCCCGAGTCGAGACCCAGTCCGGCTGCTTCGACCCCTACCAGGCGCACGCCCTCGTCGTCGACGAAGGGCTTGAACATGCCGATGGCGTTGCTGCCCGCTCCCACGCAGGCGACGATCCCGTCGGGGAGTCTGCCCTCTTTGGCCATGATCTGCACGCGAGTCTCGTCGCCGATGACGCTCTGAAAGTCGCGCACCATGGTCGGGTAGGGCGCCGGTCCGACGACCGAGCCGATGATGTAGTGAGTAGTCTCGACGTTGGCCACCCAGTCACGGATGGCCTCGTTGGTCGCGTCCTTCAGCGTGCCGCTGCCTGAAGTGACCGGCAGCACCTCGGCGCCGAGCAGGCGCATGCGAAAGACGTTGAGCTCCTGGCGGCGTATGTCTTCCTCGCCCATGTAGACGTGGCATTCGAGACCGAAGAGCGCCGCCACCGTGGCGGTCGCCACACCGTGCTGACCGGCGCCCGTCTCGGCGATGATGCGCTTCTTGCCCATGCGCACGGCAAGGAGTATCTGGCCCAGTGTGTTGTTTATCTTGTGCGCGCCCGTATGCGCCAGGTCCTCACGCTTGAGGTAGACCCGGCAGCCCACGCTGCCTGAGAGCCTATGCGCGAGAAAGAGCGGGGTCGGCCGTCCCGCATAGTCGGTCTGGAGGGTGCGAAGCTCGGCGACGAACTCCGGGTCGTCACGATAGCGCTCGTACGCCTCGTCGAGCTCCTCGAGAGCCGAGACCAGCGTCTCGGGCACGTAGCGGCCACCGTAGGGGCCGAACCGCTGGGGCAGTGTCATGTCTCTATCCTTCCTAGGAATGGGGTGCGCTCCTCCGCGTGCGCGGGAGCGTCCGACGGCTGGGTGTCGCCCGCTCCGGTCACAACGCCGGCGCGGGCTCGCGACCAGACGCCCGGCGCACGGGCGCCGGCCACCTTCCCATAGACGTTGGCGAACAATCGGGTCAGCTTCTCGTGGTCTTTGACGCCGGGAGACCGCTCGAGTCCGCTCGAAGCATCCACGCCCCACGCCCCAGACTCGGCGAGGGCCCGGCCCACGTTTTCGGGAGTGATGCCGCCGGCGATGAGCAGCCGGCCCTCACCGGCCGCCTGGCGGGCCAATGGCCATTCGAAGACGGCACCGGTGCCACCGAAAAGGCCGGCGACCTTGGAGTCGAGCAACACGACGTCGGCCGCTTCACGCGCAACCGCCACGGCATCAAGCAGCGACGCGACAACCGAGGCGCCGGAGATCCCTGCCGCAGACGTGCCGGCGGCCGGCACGGGCACCGCCCGGATGATGAGGGGCGGGCGACGACCGGAGCGTTCGCACCGCGAGCGGAGCGCCGCCCGCACCGCGGCAGCTGCGCTCCCGGCATCGTCGGCGTCACCGTGAAGCTGCACCACGTCGAGCCCGACCAGTTCGACCACCTCGGCGATTTCTTCGGCCGACTCGCCCGCGAACACTCCGACCGTGAGAGGCAGGGCCGGCCGGGAGGCGTCATCGGCCTCAACCAGGCCGGGCAAGACCGGTCCAACTCCCGGTTGCGACAGCCGCTGCCGGGCTTCATCGATGAGCGCGCGGGCCCCTGCCGGCGTGATACGCCGCGGGCTCACCGCGAACACGAAACCGAGCGCCCACGCCCCCAGTCGCGCCGCGAGTACCGCGTCATCGACCCGGGTCAGTCCGCAGACCTTCACGACCGGTCCCGGCGGCGGAGAGGCTGTGGCCACGGCTTCTATGACCGGGTCCTCTTCCGCGTATAGATGAAGAAACCGATGAACGATACGGCCATGAGCGCCCACATGATCACGAACCAGAAGTAGCTGGAAAATGGCATCCTCGTGAAGTTGGTGCCGAAAAGCCCCACGATGAACGACAGGGGCATGAACATGGTGGCTACCACGGTGAGTTGCTTCATCACTCTGTTGAGCCGGTTGGAGACGCTCGAGAGATGCAGATCGAGCGCCGACGACAGGATGTCGCGATAGGTGTCGAGCAGTTCGATCACCCGCATCACGTCGTCGTGCACGTCGCGGAAGTACACCCCGGCCTCGGACTCTACATAGAGAACGCCATGTGAGCCGAGTCGCTGCATGACATCGCGCAATGGGGCCACGCGGCGGCGCAGGTCGACGAGATCGCGCTTCAGGGTGAACAGCTCCTGGATGGGCCCTCTGCCGGTGCCGAGCACCACCTCGTCCTCGAGAGCGTCGATGCGGTCATCGAGATCTTCGAGAGCGGGTTGCAGAGTCTCGACCAACCACTCGCAGACGTGATAGGCGATGAAACTTGCCCCGCGGCCGCGCGAGAACACCTGACGGCGAACGCGTTCTACAAGAGCGTCGTAGTCCTCGGCCTCCACGTGGCCCACCGAGATGATCCACCGCGGACCCATGAAGATACGCAACTCCCAAAGCCTGGGCAGTTTGCCGGGAGACGACGCATCGGGTCGCTGAGCGCGCCCTGCTTCGCTCGCCCCCGAATCTGGAGGCACGGGGCGAGTCAGAGTGTCGGCCGAGAACAGAGAGATGTAGAGATGGTCGGCGAACTCCTCCACCCGCGGTCGCTCAGGGCCGTCACGGAGACTCTTGACGGCCACCTCGTTGAGACCCATGCCATCGAGAGCCTGTATCACGGGCGGAGTGCTCTCGGAGTGAACCCACACCACCGGGCCGGCCGGGTCCTTCAGGGTGTCGAGCAGAGCCGGGAGGTCCCGCGTCTCGATCACGCGGAGCTCTTCCGCGGTCAGAACGTTCACACGAAGCTCGGCGTTCATGGCACGAGAAGCACGGGCAATTCGACCGAACGCATGAGTTGCTCGGCCGTGCGCCCGAGGATGAGGTGGTGCAGCGGTGAATGCCCACGCGTGCCGAGGATCGCCACATCGGCGGGGTGTGCGGCCAACACGGCGGGCATGGCTTTCGCCACCCGCCCCGGGACCACCGAGAAACCGGCACCGAGGCCGAGCGGTTCGAGGTAGGCACGGGCCTCGGCGATGGTGGTCTCCCCCCTGTCGGCATCATCGTCGACCGTCACTACGAACAGTCTCACTCCCGCTCTACTCGCAAGCTCGGCGGCCAGCTTCACGGCCCGGTTGGCCGAATGGCTGCCGTCGAACAGCACCACCGCGTCGGAGAGGGCACGGCTCTGCTCGTCGACGAGAAGGACCGGGGACCCCGAACGCCGGGCCACGGCTTCGGCGGTCGAGCCCAACAGGTCGCGGCCCCACTTGGCATGCTCGCCCCGCTTGCCCATGACGACCAGGTCGTAGGCCTCTCCTATGTCGGAGACGACCTGGCCCGGCACACCTTCCTCGGCGCGGGTCTCACCTTGCAGCCCGGCTTGCTCGACCGCGCGCTTGAACTCGGCGAGCACGTGGTCGCTCTTCGCCTTGAACTTCTCTATGAGATCCGCGGAAGCGACCGCGGGAGGCACCGCCTCGAACGTGTACGAGTAGTCGAGGTATGGCGGCATCTCCAGGTACCTGACGTCAAGAACGTGCAGGCCGACCAGACGGGCTTGGCACGCCTTGCCGATCTCGATGGCGTGTTCGAGCGCACTACGGGCGTGAGCCGATGAATCCAGCGCTACGAGCAACGATCCGATCATGAGACCCTCCTTGTACGCGTCAGGGTGTCCGCGGTCGGTCTGCCACGCGCAGTGCCGGCCGCACGAGCGACCGGACCGCCTCCTCGAGATCGGGGGAGCGGAGGAGTGTCTCTCCCACCAGGACGGCATCGACGCCGTGCGCGGCGAGCGATTCGACCTCCTCGTACCGGCTGATGCCACTCTCGCCCACCAGGATCCTGCCCGGCGGTACCGACGCGGCCAGCCGCACGGTCGTGTCGAGACTCACCTCGAACGTCGAGAGATCCCGATTGTTGACGCCCACGATCGCTCCCTCGATCGCCAAAGCGCGTTGCAGTTCCGCGGAATCGTGCACTTCCAAAAGTACGTCGATACCGAGCTCGAACGCCAGTGCCGAGAGCTCCTCGAGTCGTGAATCGTCGAGTAGGCGGGCTATGAGCAGGACCGCCGAAGCGCCGAATGCAGCCGCTTCGTACACCTGATAGGCATCGAGCACGAAATCCTTGCGCAGAAGAGGCAGCGACGTGCTGCCCGCCGCTGTCAGGAGGTCGCTCAAGCTGCCTCGGAAATGGTCCTTCTCGGTGAGCACCGAGATGGCGGCCGCGCCGGCCCGCTCGTATGCGCCGACGATCTGGCGCACGTCGAGGTCGGGACGGATGGGGCCTTTGCTGGGCGAGTGCCGCTTGACCTCGGCGATGAGCGACACGCCGGGGGTCCGCAGCGCCGCGGCGAAGGAGGGCCGCTCGCCCGGTCTGATGTCGGCACGGAGCACCTCGAGCGGCACGAGGCTTCGACGCTCTTCGAGCCGCCGCAGCACCTCGGGCACGATGCGGTCGAGGTAGGTGCCTCCCTGCCCGCCGGACGAGGGTCTCGTGCAGCTCATCGACGGGCCTCGACCAGTGTGTGCGTGACCGCCACCAGACGGTCGACCACGTGCGCGGCGCGCCCCGAGTCTATCGATTCGGCGGCGCGAGTCACCCCGTCGACGATGGACGGCACGGCTCCGGCGACATAGAGCGCAGCCGCGGCGTTGAGAAGCACGGCGTCGCGCCGAGCCCCACTTTCACCGGCAAGCACGCTGCGGGTGATCGCCGCGTTGTCGGCGGGATCGCCGCCGGCCAGGGCTTCCTGGTCGTGCGTACCGAGGCCGTACTGCTCGGGCTGCATCTCACTGGGCGAGCCGACCACTCCCCCTCTCACCTCTATGACCATGCTGGGACCGGTGACCGAAAGTTCGTCCATGCCGCCGAACCCGCTCACGAGCAGGGCGTGCTCGCAACCCAGACGCGCCAGCGCCCCGGCCAGCACGGCAAGGTACTCCGGCGCGCTCACGCCCAGCAGTTGCCGGCGCACGCCGGCCGGGTTGGTGAGCGGCCCCAGGAAGTTGAACACCGTGCGGATGCCCAGGGCGCGGCGCACCACGGCCACTTTGCTCATGGCCGGGTGGTGCAGCGAAGCGAGCATGAAGGCTATGCCGACCTTGTCGAGGCAGGCGGCGACCTCGTGAGGCATGAGGTCTATGCGGACTCCCAACGCCTCCATGACGTCCGCCGACCCGCACCGGGAGCTGGCGGCGCGGTTGCCATGCTTGGCGACTCTTGCGCCGGCGCCCGCCACGACGAAGGCCGCGGTCGTCGAGATGTTGAACGTGCCGAGACAATCGCCTCCGGTGCCGACGATGTCGATGAGCCCATCCTGATAGGGCGTGTCCACGGGCACGGCGAAGCGCCGCATCACCTCAAGGAGACCGGCGATCTCGTCGGGGGCCTCACCTTTGACCCGCAGCGCCATGAGGAATGCCGCCGCCTGCGGTTCAGCGGCGGTGCCGTCGACGATCTGCATCATCGCGGCGGCAGCCTGTGCCCTCGTGAGGTCGTGGCCCTCGGCCAGCCGCTGCAGGATGTCGAGGAACGATGGACCGGCCGGCTGGGCGTCCGCGCCCGCGGCGGCACGCAGGGGCTGAGCGGTTTTCGCGCTCATCGCTTCGCGCTCCGGTGGCTGAGAAAATTGCGGAGGAGATTCTTGCCCACCGCGGTGAGCAGACTCTCGGGATGGAACTGCACACCTTCCACGGTGAGTTCCTTGTGGCGGAGACCCATGATCACACCGTCTTGGGTCCAAGCCGACACTTCGAGCACCGGCGGCAACGCGCGGTCGACCACTAACGAATGGTAACGGGTGGCCACGAAGGGTTGGGGCAGACCGGCATAGATGGTCTTGCAGTCGTGATGTATCAGCGAGGTCTTGCCGTGCACCGGCGCGGCTCCCCTGATCACCTTGCCACCGTAGGCCTGCCCGATCGACTGATGCCCGAGACACACCCCGAGAATCGGGATCTCTCCCCCGAGCTTCTCGATGACCTCGAGACTGATGCCTGCCTCATCGGGAGTACATGGCCCGGGCGAGACCACAACATGTGTCGGCTGCTCGGCGCGGATCTGGTCGACCGTGATCGCGTCGTTGCGAAACACCTTGATCTTGGTGCCCGAGATCTCGCC
>JAKAHF010000086.1 GCA_021815245.1 Actinomycetes bacterium | reverse complement strand
ACAGGGTAGCTCCCCAGCACGGTCACCCGCGGTAGCTTACAGCACAAGCAGCGGAGCGCATCAGCGATGGGGCCGTCTTCCGCTTTGCCTTCCATGTCGACCACGAAGATATAGTCACCGAGCCGGCGCTTCGAGGGGCGCGACTCGATCTTGGTTAGGTTGATGTGCCTGAACGCGAACTCCTGCAGGATGAGGAGCAGAGCTCCCGGTTGGTCCTTGGCGATCTCGCAGACGATGGAGGTCTTGTAGGGTTCGAACCAGTCCTGCCGCTCACGCTGGCGGGCCAGGAAGATGAACCTCGTCTCGTTGTCGGGATGATCCTCGATCTCGGCCGCAAGGATCTCGCAGCCATACGTCTCGGCGGCGAGACGGTTGCCGATCGCCGCCCAGGGCTCGCTTGCGTTCGACACCCGTTCGACCGCTTGAGCCGTGGAGTTGGCGGCCTCGACCTCGCGGCCGGGCAGGTTGTGCCGCAGCCAGATGCGGCACTGCGCGTTGGCGTGCGGATGCGACAGCACCTTTGTGACCTGGTCGAGAGTGACTCCGGCACGCACGCAGAGGCAGTGGCTGATGGGATGCTGCACCTCGCGGACGATCTGCACATTGTCGATCTCGTGCGATAGGGCGTCGAGCGTCGCCGAGACCGAACCCTCGATGGAGTTCTCGATCGGGACGATGGCGACGTCGACTTCGGCGTTCGACACGGCCTCAATGGTCTCGGGATTCGACGCGAACGGCACGAAACGGCGCTTCTTGCCTGAAGACGACTCCTCGAGGATGGTCGCCCGGAGGGCTTCCTCTGTGAACGTCCCGGTAGGGCCCAAGAAGCCGATGGACGTCGCCGCTATCGGCAGTGGCTCGGTGAACGAGGAGATGGTCCAGCGGACGAGGCCGTTCTCGGGCGGATTACAGGTCATCGATCTCCCTCGTATCGTCGAGATCGAATTGCGCCTCTCGGGCGTCGATCTCCTCGCTGTTGTCATGTCTCAATGTCTGCCGGCGCTGCTTGACGAACTCGTCGGCCATGCTCGCAGAGGGGGTCTCGGGAGCGTCCCAGCCACGGGCCGAGGGCACTACTTTGCCATCGACGAGCGGCAGCCCGTGGCGTCTACGCCGCCGATTCTCGCGAGCCACCTCACGCTCGTCCCCATCGCGCAATCCAGGAAGCCCGAGCGACATCGGCGCGCCCATGCCGAGAGAGTCGGCCTCATCGTCGGTCAACGAGACAGCCGCCCCGTCGACCCGCGGGCGGATGGTGAAGGGCGCGCTGCCTCGGGCCTGATCGACCGCCTCGCTCTCTTCGGGAGCAAGCGGGATGTCGGACTGCCCGTCGCGGATGAGTTTCACGTACATGCGCGCGAAGTCGCGGCTCACCACGGTCGTGATGACTACGCCGTTGCCTCCGTGGTTGAGGAAGGCCACGGCGGTGCTCTGCCTGCCGCCCAGGTCGTGGTAGGCGTCGAACCGCACCACACCGACCCGCGAAAGCGTGCCGTCGATGCGCACGTCGTGATCGCGCACCACAAGAGTAAGGTCCTCGACTGCCAGGCGTAGGTTGCTCATCTTCTCGTCGACCCCGGTCACATGCTCGACTATGTCGACCGTGCCTCGAGACCCCATGATGACGTGCTGATTACGCTGGTAGCGCAACAGCCTTCGGTAGACGAGGACGATGCCCACGCCGGCGGCTGCCGCGAGAAACACGGCGACGATCGCGATGATCTCAGCCAGTTGCAATTCCCTCGCCCTCCTAGAGCTTGAAGATAACGGTTGCCTTGATGGAGTTGTTGTCTGTGTACTTCTCGTTCGCCACCGGCCCCACCTTGACTCTGAGGGTGGCTTTCTCGCCGTAGGCGGAGGGATCGATCTCCTTCACCTCAGCCGTAGCCTGCTTCTTGGGCTTGATCGAGGCGATCTGGACCGTGACCCGCTGCGGGTCGGCAGTACCCACCTGCAGGGTGACCAACACGGGGATGTTCTTCTCCTCCTGGTTACCCTGGTTTTCCACAGTCACCAAGAACTTGAGGTCACTCGACTTGGTGAGGTTGTAGGTGCCGCCCGCCGTGATCTCCTTCTCGTCGGGCATGGCCACGACCTTCACGATCGCGACCCCATGAACGGCTTGTAGCGCGCCGGTGCTCTTGAGGCCCACAAGCATGTCGAGCACCTTGCTCGGCGCCGTTATCTGGTCGTCGGAGATGAAGTCCGACGGGGGGACGACGACCCCGGCAAGCTGTTTGTCTTGAAGAATGGCCGTTGCCTTGGTCACGAAGACCTCGTCGTAGAGGAAGTCGGAGTTGACGAGGTAGGTGAGCGCGTGCGAGATCTGTTCGACCGCGACATCGGTCTCCTGTACGTCGAGCGCATTCATGAGCGCGGGCTTGAGGTCGGTCATGCCGATCTGCCTGAAGCTCATGACGAGAAGGAATATCTGGTGGGCGCTCTGCTCGATCATGTCCTTGGGAGCGTCGAGCGCCTTGGCTCTTACGTCGAGCGCTTCGCACTGGGCCATGAACTCGTCGAGTTTGACCTGGATCTGCGTGCGGTTGGTGTCACCGGGATCTTCGAGCAGCGCCACGAGGTCCGCGCCGACCGCGTCGGATTCGGTGATGATCTCGGAGACGTTTGTCAGATAGCGCTGGTAGTCGGCAGCTTCGCCACTGTGGATAACAGTGCGTGCCACTACGACGATGACGACCACCACGACAATGATGGCGGCAAGTATGAGCAGGAGGCGCAACAACGGCTGCGGCAGTTTCTTCTTTTGCCGCCGGTTGCGCTCGCCCGTGAGTTCCTGACTTATGTCGTCATAGTCTCGATCGATCATAAACAACGGCGACGTAGAAACGATGATGGTGGGCGAGGCGGGACTTGAACCCGCATGAGCGTAAGCTCACTAGACCCTGAACCTAGCGCGTCTGCCAATTCCGCCACTCGCCCATGAGTGGCGTCGAGTATAACACGCTCTTCGCGGTGCCTTTCCCCCAGTGACCCCATCTCCCTCTGCTCGCCCGTTCCGGCTGCGCCACGGGCCGCCGCCGGATGAGGCCTCGCCGGAAGGCCGCGTCGGCTACGGAAGAGAGAAGGACGCAGGGAGCGTTCGTAGCAGCGCTACGGACGCGACCGAGGACGCGCTGTCGTCCCGGCCGGCGCGGTCTTGTGGCCGAGGTTTCGTTCGGCGGCGGCCCAGCAAGTGCGACTCCTCCCTCGGACGAGCGCAGGGAGATGGGGGCCCTCACAGTTAGATCGACACCGCGTGGCGTGTCTGCGTGGCCTGCGCTTGCTCCGCCGGGGAGGTCGCTTGACATCATAATTCCTCACACGTAGAATTACGTCATAACTCATCGTATGGTGAATTAACACGAGGTGGTGCAAAGTGGGCAGAGGAAAGACGGCGGTGGCCATCGTGGCGCTCGGACTCGGGCTCTTCATGACCATGCTCGACAGCACGATCGTCAACATCAGCATCCCGGTCATGATGAACGACTTTCAGGTCGGCATCGGCAGCATCTCGTGGGTGCTCGATGCGTATCTGATCGTTCTTGCCGTGCTCGCCCTCACCGCCGGGCGCATGGCCGACCAATTCGGTCGCAAGAAGATCTACGCGGCTGGGCTGCTCGTGTTCACGATCGGCTCCCTGCTGTGTGCGCTCGCTACCAGCGTCGGTTCGCTCATAGGGTTCCGGGTGCTTCAGGGCATCGGGGGCGCGGTGATGATTCCAGTGACCATGGCGATTCTGACGGCGATTTTTCCGGCGGAGAAGAGGGGTGCCGCCATGGGTATCTGGGCCGCGATAGGCATCACCGCCGCGGCTGTCGGGCCGTCGCTCGGCGGACTGATCGTCGAGCACCTTGGATGGCACTGGGTCTTCTATATCAACCTACCCATCGGCGTGGCGGCCATCGCCCTCTGCCTTGTCGGTGTGCCCGAGTCGCGGGACGCTTCGAGCCACAGGCGACTCGATCTCGTGGGTATGGTCGCTTTTTGCGCGGGAGTGTTCGCCCTCGTGCTGGCGGTCGTGAAGGGTGAGGACTGGGGCTGGGGATCGGCCGTCGTGATAGCGCTCTTCGTGGCCGCGGTCGCGGTGCTCGTCGGCTTCGTGTTCTGGGAACGACGCCGCCCTGAGCCCATGCTCGATCTCGATCTGTTCAGCGACCGCGTCTTCTCCAGCGCCAGCGTCGCTCAGGCGTTGGTGGCGTTCGGCATGCTCGGCGCGATGTTCCTGCTCACCCTCTTCCTGCAACGGGTGTTGGGGTACTCGGTGCTCAAGGCCGCGGTGGCGATCACGCCCGTTCCAGGAGCGGCTCTGGTTCTGTCGCCCATCGCCGGAAGGCTGAGCGACAAGGTCGCTCCCCAGTTCCCTGCTTCGGCGGGCGTGATCGCGCTGGCTTTCGGTCTCTACCTCCTCTCCACGTTGGGTGTCGATTCGAGTTGGGGTGACGTCGCCTGGAGGGCCGTGATCGTAGGCGCCGGCATAGGTCTCTCCAACGCTCCGCTGGCGGTGGCCGCCATGGGTGGAACCAAGCCCGGCAAGGAAGGTGTGGGTTCGGGCGTGCTCAATACCAGTCGCCTGGTCGGCATGACGTTCGGAGTCGCGGTCGTGACAGCGTTGCTGACCGGTGCCGTCTCCGACCAGATGGCTCCGGCGAAGGCCGAGGTGCAGGCCATCGTTTCTGAAAGCAGCCAACTGCCGGCCGTGGCGAAGACGCTCATCGCGGCCGAACTTGACAACATAGGAACCTCCGACGGCTCTCAGGCGATGCCCAATCTCGCGGCCATGGCCCGCGAACGAGGGGTACCGGCCTCGCTGCTTCCAGAGGTCGAGCGGTTGTCGCAGCAGATCTCCCTCATCTTTCGGCAGCATATGACAAAGGCGTTCAGTCACGTTTTTCCGTGGGCCTCGCTCGTGACAGTGGTCGGCATCGTTCCTGCTATGCTGCTGAGAGGACCGAGGAAGAGGACTGCACAATCTCCTCTTCAGTGAGAGGGGGAAGCGACGGACCGTAGTGAGGGAACGCGCAGGGGCCGGAGGCCTGGTCCGAATCGAACGCGAGGGCGAATTCTCGAATCAGCGCGGCGCCTGTTCGCGACCGACGGCTACGACCATACCAGCATCAGGGCCGTGGCAGAGAGCGCTGAGGTGGATTCAGCCCTTGTGCTGCACTACTTCTCGTCCAAGGAGGGACTGTTCCGGGCAGTCATCGAGTGGCCATTCGACATGAACGAGAGGGTGCGCGAAGTGCTCAAAGGCGATCCCAGCCGCATGGGGGAGCGACTTGTCAGTATGGTCTGCCAGGCCTGGGACAACGAGCAGATGCGCAGTCCGTTGACAGTCGTGTTCCGCAACGCCGTGCAGGGCGAAGAAACGAGCAGGATCGCGGCGGATTTCGTAAAGCGTGAGCTCATCGACCGCATCGTCGCGTGGAGTAGCGACCCCGCCGCCAGACTTCGGGGCACTCTCGTGTATTCCACCATGCTGGGGCTGGTGACTGCCCGGTACGTCGTGCGGGTGGAGCCGCTCGCCTCTCTGTCGTCCGATCAGGTCGTCGAGTTGGTTGCGCCGACGGTGCAACGCTACCTGACGTGCGATCTTGGTTCCGGATTTGTCTCGGGAGACGCGGACTGACAACACGCTGACGGCCGCGGCCTGAAGCCCCGGTGTCGCTCCCTGGGCGGGCGGTAGCCGACCTCCGCCGGATATACTGGACGCATGGCAGAAGCGCCGCTTCTTCACGACCGCTATCGCATCGTCCGCAAGCTCGGCAGCGGGGCGTTCGCTACCGTCTACCTGGCCGATGATCTGAAGATGGGGCGCCCCGTGGCGGTCAAGGTGGTCGAGCAGACGGCCGATGTCGACGACCGGGTGGTGCGCGAAGCCCAGGCGGCGGCGAAACTCAGTCATCCTCACATCTTGTCGGTGTACGAGATGTCGCGGGAGCACGACCGCACCTATCTCTTCACCGAGTACGTGCAGGGCAAGACGCTGCGCGATCTCTTTCGCGACCAAGCTCTCACCGACTCGGCCATCGTCGAAGTGGGCATCCAGCTCTGCCGGGCGCTCGAACATGCTCACAAACGGGGTGTCGTGCACCGCGACATCAAGCCCGAGAACATCATGCTGCTCGACGGCGATCCCATCGACACGAGGCTCATGGACTTCGGAGTGGCCCAGCTCGAAGACAAGACATCCATCACCCTCGATGGCGACCTGGTGGGCACGCTCGCCTACATGTCGCCCGAGCAGGTCGAGGGCAAGAACGTCGATTCGCGGAGCGACGTCTACTCGTTGGCGCTCACACTCTACGAGGGCTTCACGCGCAAGAACCCGCTCAAGGGCAAGAGGCTCCAGGAACTGCTTCGCGACGTGTCGAGACCCGACATCCCGACTTTGGATGCCAACCGTCCCGATCTGCCCCTCGAGCTGAGCGACGCTCTTGGCCGCGCTATGTCGCGCGACAGCTACGCGCGTCCCGACGCCGGTACGTTCGGGCGGATGCTCGGCAGGGTGGCCAAACAGATGCCCGACGAGGAGTACGACGAGGAATACGACGAGACCCTCGCCACGAGGGTGAGGCGCCGCCTCAATCCCGATCGTTTCGACCGCGATCGCCTCGGCTACGTCGGGGAGCATCTTGCCTCGGGCGCGTTCGCTCTCGCGACGCTCTGGTATGTGCTGACGCATGCATCGTTCTACCCTGAGCCGGCGGTCCTGCCGCTCATCGTGGCGCCGGCCTTCGTGGCTCTCTTGTGGCCGTTCGTGGGAGGCATCCTGGCGCTCGCGCTCCTGGCTCCCCCGATCTTCGCGTTCGGGAGCGGATGGGGCGTGGTCTATGTAGTGCTGGCGGCGCTCACGATGGGCCTCCTGCGCTGGCACCACCGTGAATGGGCCGCGTTGCTGCCCGGGGTCGTGCCCTTTGCGGTGGCGAGCGGTGCGGCGCTGGGCCTGCTTCCGCTGGCGGGTGCGCTCCTTCGCCGCTGGGGAGCCTGGACGGGATTTCTGAGTGGTCTCGTGCTGACCGTCGCCGCAGGGCTGGCGGGTTGGGCGACGGTGCCGTTCGCTTTCAATCCCGGGCCGGGGGCCGTGCTCATGACCGCCGAGCATGCCGCTTCACCGTGGACCGTCCTCCTCGAGATGGCCAGGTTCCTCGACTCGCGACCCGAGTTGAGCCTTCAGATCGTACTGTGCGTGCTGTTCTCCCTGCCTCTCTACACGCTCTTTGGCGGGTCGCGCGAGCGCCGTATGTGGGGGGCGGCGACGTATCTCTCGCTGCTATTTCTCGCTTTTGTGCTGCTTCCGATCCTGGCGCTCGGGGTGCCCGTGCAGCTCGGTCCTTTTCTGGTCGCCTATGGACCGTGCGCTATAATCGCCTTTCTGGTCGCCTTTCTCATGCCGTCCGAGCGCACGGGAACGCTCTAGGAGACGTGCGCGCGAGACCGATTGCGAAAGGTCAAGGAGGCCGCCAAGAGAGAGGGCCGCGCTCGGGAACCGCGTCCTTGCAGCCGAGCGTCATCCCTCCAAACCAGTGAGCGGAGAGTAGAAAGGGGTCCAAGCTGTACGTACAGCCGGCTGAGTTGGCCCGAAAACTCGTCAAAGAGATGGAAGCCCACAAGGTCTCACGGGGCTCCCGGGTCTCGGTGCG
>JAKAHF010000085.1 GCA_021815245.1 Actinomycetes bacterium | reverse complement strand
TCGGTGCCGTAGGCCATGGCCGCGATCGCTTGGGCCCCGCCGACGCGGAACACCCGGCGCACGCCCATGAGACCGGCGGCAGCGAGTACCGAACGGTTGACCGACCCGTCGCGCCCGGCGGGCGTGCATATTACCAATTCGCGCACCCCGGCCACGAGAGCCGGCACCGAGTTCATCACCACAGTCGACGCATACGAACCTAGACCGCCCGGCACATACAGACCTGCCCTCTCCACCGGCAGGTGCCTGATGCCGAGCGCCTGCCCTTGGTCGCCCGTGCCCAGCCAGTCCTCGCGTAGCTCGTGCCGGTGGAAGAAGGTGGAGTTGTTCCGCGTGTTCTCGAGGGCTTCGAGCAGAGCGGCGTCGAGCTCGATCACGGCGGCGTCGATGTCGTCGTAGGGCACGGCGAGGGTCGTGACTTCGGCCGCGGGCCAATCGAAACGCCGGGTCGCTTCCACGAGGGCTTCATCGCCGCGGACCCTCACATCGGCGACGAGGCCGGCCACCACATCGGCGATCTCACGGCTCGAGGCTTCAGGTGGTCGCAGGGCCGACACCTCGGCTGCGATGGACGATACGGTCAGGACCTTGATCTTCATGGGTGTCTCCAGAACGGGCTACGAGACTTTCGTGCAGCGATGCTACGGCCCCCGCGACGTAGCGTCAATGCTCGACTCGCCGCCGGACGGTCGCCCGTCTAGCTGGCGAGGCTGTTGAGCTGGCCGCCGCCCCCGCTACGCATGAACTGCGGCTTGTCGGTGCCTTGATAGACGCATCCGTCGCCCAGCAGCACCTTGAGCTCGGCGAACAAGGTCGGCTGCGGATCGACTCTGAAGCCTTCACCCAGGCGCAGGCACCGGGCCGTCTCGCCCAGTTGCACGTGCATGTCGACCGAGCACTTGCCCGGGAAGCGCTTGAGGATGCCTTTGAGATCGTCGATGACGGTCGCCGGATAGGCGTCGCCGTCGAGCAAGAGGGCGAGCGGCTCGAGACCGGTCTTGGGCACGAAGGCTTCGACCTGCAGTGGGATGAATTTGGTCTCGGTCTCGTCCTTGTGGTCGATCCGGCCCTTGACTTTGACGACCTTGTCCTCGACCAGCAATTCCTTGTTGTCCTGGTACAAGGCCGGAAAGGCCACGACCTCCACGGTGCCCTCGAGGCCTTCTATGGTGACGAACGCCATCAGTTCGCCCGACTTCTTGGTTGTGATGCGCTTGACCGTGCTTACCATGCCGATGATGGTGGTGATGGTGCCATCGGGCGCCTCGTTCAACTGCGAGATCAGGTGCCCGGCCTCGCGGGCCACGTGGTGGCGGATGTCTTTGAGCGGATGCGAGCTGACGTAGAGGCCCAGAGTCTCCTTCTCGAGCTGGAGCAGCTCTTCCTTGGAGAAGTCCTCGCTCGGCACCTCCACCGGTGGATGGCCGTTGGAGCGCCGGCCGTTGCCGTTGGCCCCAGCCCCGTCTTCATCGGCGGGCGCCATCATGAGGTCGAAGATTGAAGCCTGGCCCTTGTCGGCGTCGGCTCTCATCTTCTTGCCGTGCGCCATGGCCTGGGGCATGACCAGCAGCATGCCCCGGCGGGAAGGCCCGATGGAATCCATGCTGCCCGACTTGATGAGACTCTCGATCGCCCTGCCGTTGACGACGCCCATGTCGACCCGCTCGCAGAAGTCGAACAGATCGTGAAACGGCCCATCCTTATCGCGCGCGTCGAGGATGTTCCTGATGGCGGTCTCGCCAACGTTCTTCACGGCGCTCAAGCCGAAGCGGATGCGGTCGCCGATGCCGCGGAAATCGAGCACCGATTCGTTGATATCGGGAGGCAGCACCTCGATGCCCATGTCGTTGGCGACGTTGACGTAGAAGGGCACCTTGTCCTTCGTGTCCATGACGCTCGAGATAAGAGCGGCCATGTACTGCACCGGGTGGTTGGCCTTGAGGTACGCCGTGCGGTAGGCGATGAGAGCGTAACAGGCCGCGTGCGACTTGTTGAACGAGTAGTCGCCGGCCTTCTCCATTAGTCCCCAGAGGAAGTCGATGACCTTGGGCTCGGTGCCTGAAGCGGCGGCGCCCTCGCGAAACTTGGGCTCGAGCAGATCCATCTTGGCCCGGATCTTCTTGCCGATCGCTTTGCGCAAGTCGTCCGCTTGAGCGGGAGTGAATCCACCGATGCTCTTGGAGATGGCCATGAGCTGCTCTTGGTAGATGGCCACTCCGTATGTGGGACCGATGATCGGCTCCAAGCGCGGGTCCTCGAACTTGATGCCCTCGGGATTGCGCTTGTTGCGTGCGTACTCGGGGATGAACTCCATGGGCCCGGGACGATACAGCGCGACGAGGGCGATCAGGTCGTCGAACAGGGTCGGCCGGATGTCGCGCATGGCCTCGCGCATGCCGCTCGACTCGAACTGGAACACACCGATGGAGTCTCCCTTGGCCAGCATCTGGTAGGTGGTGGCGTCGTCGAGCGGGATGGTCTCGATGTCGAAATCGGGGTTGCCCTCGGCCCGGATGATCTTGACCGCCTGATCGATGATGTCGAGGTTGCGCAGGCCGAGGAAGTCCATCTTGAGCAGGCCCAGCTTCTCGACATCGCCCATGGACACCTGGGTGACCACCTCGGCGTCGCCCTTCTGCATGAGCGGCAGGTGGTCGGTGAGGGAACCCTTGGAGATGACCACCCCGGCGGCGTGGATGGAATCCTGGCGGATTAGCCCCTCCAGCGGACGGGCCATGTCGACTACCTCGCGCACCTGGTCCTCGGCGTCGTAGGCGATCTTGAGCTCGCACTTGGGGTCGGCCAGGCAGGCGTCGAGCGTGATGTTGAGCACCTCGGGCACCAGCTTGGCGATGCGGTCGGCCTGGCCGTAGGGCACGTCCATGACGCGGGCGGCGTCGCGGATGGCCTGCCGCGCCTTGATGGTGCCGAAGGTGGCGATCTGCGCCACCCGGTCGCGCCCGTACTTGTTGGCCACGTAGTCGATGACCTTCTCGCGCCCGACCACCGAGAAGTCGATGTCGATATCGGGCATGCTGATGCGGTCGGGGTTGAGGAAGCGCTCGAAGAGCAGGTCGTATTTGATCGGGTCGAGATCGGTGATGCCCAGCAGGTACGACACCAGCGAACCGGCTGCCGACCCGCGACCCGGTCCCACCGGGATGCCGTTGGTCTTTGCGTAGGTGACGAAGTCCCACACGATGAGGAAGTACCCCGGAAAGCCCATCTTCTCGACAACGGCCAGCTCGCTCTCGAGCCGTTCGCGGATGGCGGGCGTGACGGCGTCGCCGAAGCGGCGCACGAGGCCCTTCTCGCACTGCTCGCGCAGGTACGACTTCTCGTCGTAGCCCTCGGGCACCGGGAAGTACGGGATGAGCATGCCCTCGAGCTCGATCTCGACATTGCAGCGGTCGGCGATCTCCATGGTCGTGGCGAGCGCCTCGGGATGGTCGGGGAAGGCCTCGAGCATCTCGGCTTCGCTCTTGAGGTAGAACGCCTCGGAGCTGAAGCGCATGCGGTTCTCTTCGCTCAGGCGCGACCCGGTCTGGATGCAGAGCAGCACGTCGTGGGCCGTGGCGTCGTCTTCGCGCAGGTAGTGCACGTCGTTGGTCGCCACCAGCTTGAGGCCCGTCTTCTCGGCCAGTTGCACCAGGCGGGGGTTGATGTCGGCCAGGTCGCTGATGCCGGTCTCTTGCATCTCGAGATAGATGTTCTCGCGTCCGAAGATGTCGGCGAGCCGGTCGACCTCGACCTCAGCCTGGGCGATCTGCCCGTTTTGCAGGGCCTTCGAGAGACGACCGCTGGCGCAGCCGCTCAGACAGATGAGACCGTCGGAATGCTGCCGCAGGATGGAATAGTCCATGCGCGGCTTGTAGTAATAGCCCTCGAGGAAGGCCGCGCTGCCCAGTTTGAGCAGGTTGCGGTAGCCGGTGTCGTCTTTGGCGAGAAGGGTGAGGTGCCAGCGCTCCTCGTTCTGGCCTTCCTTGCGAAAGCGATCCTCCACCACGTAGGCCTCGAGCCCGATGATCGGCTTGACACCCTTGGCCTTGCACTGCAGATAGAACTGGATGATGCCCGACAGGACCCCGTGGTCGGTGATGGCGAGCGCCGGCATGCCGAGCTCGGCCGCCCGCTTGACCAGGTCGTCGACCTTGCAGGCGCCGTCAAGGGCCGAGTAGTGGGTGTGGACGTGCAGGTGGCAGAAGTCACAGGACGGGCGTTCTACCACCTCGGCCTGATGTTCCACTGCGGCATCGGGACTGGCTGACAAGACTACGGAACTCCCTCGGGGAAAACTACGCGGACATCCCTCTCGTAGCCCCAGTCTACTCGAATGGGTCGGCCCCCTCAAGCCGCTTGGTGGGCTGTGAGTGAACAAAATCCGCTGCTAGCGGGAATCGCGGCGACCTGCCGTCGATGCTCTATACTGAGCAAACGTCACCAAGAGCGGTTTCCGTGGTCACCAACCGCCCTCAACTGGGTGTCAGCGGGCGTTTGGTCGTTGGGGGAAACGGATGTACTTCTTCTACGTCGACGAAAGCGGCAACAGAACGCCAGCCCGTCAGTTGGGCTTGCCAATCACTGACGGCTGTTCTGATGACCACATATATGTCCTGACCGCCGTGAGCCTTTTTGAATCGCGCTGGCACGGCTTCGACAAAACGCTCAATAGGGCCAAGAGACGACTCGCGGATCAGATATATCTACGAGACCACGTTCGTCTTGAACTCGCCGACTGCGAGGTGAAGTCCAACTGCGTGAGAACCCCTAGGATGAGACTGGCACACGCCTTTCTATCACGCATCAGTGACGATGAACTGGTCGCGCTCGTCGATCTCTACTACCGCCAACTCCTTTATCACCACATGCATATCTTCTCCGTCGTAATCGACAAACGATATCTGTTCGACTATATGGACCAGGAGAAGATCCACCGGAAATCCTGGGAACTCCTCTGTGAATCGATTCAATCGTTTATGACTTCCGAGCACGACCGTCATCAAGCCGTCCTGGTAACAGACGACGTTTCCAGACAAATGAATAGGTCACTGGCCATGAAGCATGCCTACATCCAAGATGTCGGGACTGCGACGGGCATGTGGCTAACTCGAATCTGTGAGATGCCGCTCTTCGTTCGTAGCGAATTGTCCAACGGAATTCAACTTGCTGATCTCTGCGCCTACAACGTCTACCGGGCGTTTCGGTACGAGAACTTCACATATGACTTTTTCGTCCGCATCCGCGATCGTATCTGGTGTCCGTCGGGCTACCTCGATCGCAAGGCATCACGGCCGGGCGGTCTGAGGGTGTTCCCCCCAGAAAGCCCGCTCGCTTTGCCTTGTGCGGAGATTGTCACTCAGGTCGCTAACAGAAGAGCCTCGCCCGAAACGAGCGAGGCTCCATGCAATTGATGTCCGGCGGGGATTAGCCCTATCGAGCCGCTATGCGGCACCGGACCAAAGGCCGGTTCAGTGAACCGACAGCCAGATTATCGGCTGTTGCTGCTCCAAAGTCAAGCAAATACCAGCACTTATCGTACACGGGTTGACACGTCCGGATTGCCTCACGTCAGCGCCTGGATCACCCTCCGCGCCTGCGGATACGCCGCCAGTAGCGCCTCTCGGTCGGCCAGCTCGAAATCGCCATACTCGAAGCCCGGCGTGACCATGCAGCTCACGAGCGTCCAGCGCGACTCGGGGGTCGCCCGGCGGTCGGCCGTCCAGCGGCGCTCGGGAGCCCAGCCTTCGCCCCAGTCGGCCTGATCTTCCGACACGACCCTGGAGGCCAGCCAGTGCCCTCCGGGCACCACCAACTGAGGGGCATCCAGGCCGATCACCTGGCGGGTCACAGCGTCGCCGGCGGTGGTCTCGCCTGCGGTGGTCTCGCCGTCGGTGGTTGCGGGGCTCCGGCCGTCGGTGACGGGGCCTCGCCCGGCGGTGGCCTCACGCAGCACTCCCTCCGGCGCCAGCAGCACCATCTCGGCCGGGGCGCCGGCGTGGTAGCACCACACCTCGTCGAAGCGCAAGCGGTGGAAGCGGCTGGGATTCTCCGTTGTCAGCAGGTAGAGAATCACGGTCGACGTGGCCCGTGGACCTCCCTCGGTCAGCACCCAGAACGGCGACCGGTAGGTCTCGCGGAAGAAGCCGCCCTCACGGTGCGGCTCCAGATTGAGGCGCGCCGCCACCTGCTCGGCGGTCAGTTCCTCCAGGCTACGGAATGCCTGGCCTCCCCCCGGAAGCCCCGTGCCCGCACCGTGACCGGCGGTCACGGCCGGGGCTCCAGAGCCACCGGATTGCGCAGGTAGCCCACCCCGTCGATCTCCACCTCGCACTCGTCGCCCGGCTTCAACTCGCCGACTCCCGACGGCGTGCCCAGCATGATCATGTCGCCCCGGTTGAGCGTCATGGCCTGGGTGGCGATGGCGATCATCTCGTAGGGATCGCGGATCATGTCGCTGAGTTGGGCCTCCTGGTGGACGACTCCGTTCACGCGGGTACGGATCCACGCCTCGGGGCTCGGCGCTTCGGTCTCGAGGAACGGCCCGGCGACCGCGAAGGTGTCGTAGCCCTTGGCCCGCCACCACTGCTTGTCGAGGCTCTGCTGCTCGCGCTCGGTGACGTCGTTGGCGCACGTCCAGCCGAGGATGTACTTGTGTGCGTCCTCGATCGACACCCGCCGCGCGTCACGCGAGATGACCACGGCCAGTTCGCCTTCGTACTCCACCCGGGTGGCATCGAACGGGTAGACGATGGTGTCGCGATGGCCGATGAGGCTCGACGCCGGCTTGAGGAACAGCACCGGGTGGGGCCGCTCCTTCGCCCTCACCTCCGAATAGGTGACGCCGGGCGAGCGGTCGACCATCTCTTTGATGTGTTCGCGAAAGTTGAAGCCGACGCCCAGGATCTTTCCTGGAGCGGCGGGAGGCAGCAGCCTGACCTCGTCCTCCGAGACGGTCGTGCCGGCGAAGCGCGATGGTTCCTCGATGAGGTACCCGTCGCACGTCACCGTGGCGTGGCACACCTCGCCCTGATAGTCGATCCTTGCCAGCTTCACCTGCGCCTCCCTGTCTTGTCAGTCGGTCGCACCGGCCTCGCCGGCGTTCGTCATCGGGCCCGCCGCAGCAACCCGAACGAGATGGAATCTACCAGCGCCTCCCACGAGGCTTCGACCACGTTGACTCCCACCCCCACGCTGCTCCACGTGTCGTGGCCGTCGGAAGAGTCGATGAGCACCCGGGTCTTGGCCGCCGTGCCGCGATCCTCGTCGAGGATGCGTACGCTGTAGTTGACGAGCCTGATGTCGTGTACCTCGGGGAACTTGCGCTCGATGGCCAGACGCAGCGCTTTGTCGAGCGCGTTCACCGGACCGTTGCCCTCGCCCGTCTCGACGTAGCGGTCGCCGCCCACGTGCACCTTGATGGTGGCTTCGCTCATGGTCTGCCCGTCTTCGCGCTTCTCCACGATGACCCTGAACGACTCCAGGTGGAAGAACTCCACCTTGATGCCCAGCTCTGCCCGTAGGAGCAGTTCGAACGACGCGTCGGCCGCTTCGTAGTGGTAGCCATCGTACTCTTTGTCTTTGACCCTCTTGAGCAGGCGGTCGGCGAGGTCCTTCTCATCGCCGTCGGAGTAGCCGAGTTCGCGGATGCGCTGCTTG
>JAKAHF010000084.1 GCA_021815245.1 Actinomycetes bacterium | reverse complement strand
TTCAGGGTCATCTCGCTGCCCGTGTAGAGCAGGCCGGCGACGACCATGCCGATCAGCAGCCGGCCGTCGGTGGCGGCCACCTCTTTCACGTCGCTGAAGCGAACGTTGCGCCGTCCGGGTATGTCGAGCAACGGGAGCTGGGTGTAGACCAGGCCGCACGTGAGCGATATGCAGCCCTCGCCAACGAGGATCCAGCGCCAGTAGGCGCCATGATCGAGCGCCACTCCCAGGATGAGGGGGGCGGCCACCATGCAGAATCCGAAGAAGAGGATCATCGTGAGCGCTGCCGAGGCCGCGTTCTGTCTCACGTGAGTCGAGATCCACATCCAGCAGGTGGTGTTGAGCAGCGCTCCGCCGAATCCCACGAGCACATAGGCGAGACAGAGCGACCAGAGATTGCGCGACGCAGCTCCGGCCAGAACCAGGCCCGTTCCCTGGATGAAGATGCCTGTGGTGAGCGTCATCTTCGCCGGTACGCGCGCGAGCAGCATGTTGAGGATGAAGATGCCGGTGACGTTGCCGGCGTACAGAGCGGCGCTGATGAGGCCCCCGCTGCTCAGAGGGATGTCGAGCCCCTTCATGATGGGGTCGAGCAGGGGGCCCACCGACACCATCGCCATGGCGACGACCACCTGGCTCGGATAGAGCGGCAGGCGCTGCCGCAGACTCGGCGAACCGCTGGTGAAGATAGCTTCCGATTCGGGCATGCGCTGGTGAGAATCCGGGCTAGGTCACGAGAGCGATTGCTTGATCGAGGATGCTCGACGCCCTCTCGACGGCCAGTCGGCGGAGTTCGAGCGGCGTGAGAGTGGCGTCATCGGGCACAGCGAGCGACGGATGCAGAGCCTGCCAGTAGACGGGCGCGCCCTGCACAGAAGGATCCCACTGGGCGTCGAGGTCCGCCTGCCAGGCTTCGCGAGCGGCGTGGAGGCAGTCGAGGGCCTGTGTCAGCAGGCGCGATATCCTCGTGTCGACCGGATTGAACACCGGCAGGTCGCGCCGTTTGATCTCCGCGACCAGGAGGGCCTCGGTGAACGTCTCGTAGCCCGAGGCTTTCTCGCCGAGTGCGTACGCACGCGCGGTGAGCACCGCCGACACCGCGGCGGGGCTTCCTTTGCCGGCGTCGATGATGCCGGCTTCCTCCTGATAGCTCGAGATGACCCAGCCGGCGACGGCCATGGCGATAACGAGTACCGGCAGGAGGATCCAGGCTCTGCTCGACCGTTTCATGGTGCGATAATAGCTGCTATGGACGATTGGGACTTGGAGGCTCCCCAGCCCAAGAAGGGCGACCCGCCAGGCGATGTTTCGCTTGGAGAATCGTCGAAGTCCGAAGACGGTGGTACCGCCGAACGCGAACCCGTTATGAGCGCCGCCGGAGCGGTCGGCGAGCGGGCGAACGTCGCCGCGGCCGCGGCCCGTCCGGCCGGTCAGGCGATCGCCCGCACGAGGCGATCGCGGGTCAGGCGCTTTCTCCCCATGATCCTTGGTGCGCTGGCGCTTCTTCTCGTAGGAGCTCTGGTCGGCTACTTCATCGCACAGTCGCAGTCCGCGGCCGGCGAGGAGGAGCTCGCCGAGATGACCAAGCAGCTTGACGCCGTGCGTACCGGCCTGGCCGCGTCGGAGGCGCGCAACTGGAATTACTACCAGGAGAACCAGGCGCTGGAAACGGAGATCGCCGACCTGCGGAGCGGGCAAGGCGGACCACCGCCTTCCTCGGCTACGTCGACCACAGCGCCGGGAGAGCCGGCGATCTTCGCCGACGGCATCTACGTGGTGGGTGAGGACATCTCCGCGGGCGACTACGATGGAGCTATCACCGGGCAGGTGGGATACTGGGCGCGTCTGCGGGGCACCAGCGGCGAGATCGGTGCGATCGTCGCCAATGGACTAGAAACGGGCCCCTTCGTATTGACGATCAACACGTCTGATGTCGCGGTAGAACTGCGTGGAGTGAAACTAACGGCCCGATAGGGGGAAACAGTGGGAGAGATCATCGACATCGCGATCGTTGGTGGCTGAACTGCCGGGCTCACGGCGGCGATCCACGAGGCACGGGCTCGGGTCAACACCGTGGTCTTCGAAGCGGGCCTCCCCGGCGGTCAGATCGTCTCGGCCTCGATCGTCGAGAACTACCCCGGTTTTCCCGATGGCGTCACCGGCCAGCAGTTGGCCGATCTCATGCTCCTGCAGGCTCAAGCCGCGGGTGCCGAGTTCAAGACGATCTCGCCGGTCGAGGCGATACGCGCCGACGGCAAGCAGTACGTGCTCACGACGTCCGACGGCGATGTCGAGGCGCGGGTCGTCATACTGGCGACGGGGGCGGTGCCCAAGAAGTTGGGCATCCCCGGGGAGGCCGAGTTTGCGGGCCGCGGCGTCTCCTGGTGCGCCACCTGCGACGGGCCTCTCTACCGTGACAAGGTTGTCGCGGTCGTGGGGGGCGGCGATTCGGCCACTCAAGAGTCGGTGTACCTGTCGAAGATCGCGAGCCATGTGCACCTCATCCACCGGCGCGGGGAGCTTCGCGCGACGCAGTGTCTCCAGGAGCAGTGCTTCTACAACGAGAAGATCACCATGCACCTCGGCAAGGTCGTCGATGAGATCGTGGGCGAGGGCGGCAAGATCACGGGTCTGAAGCTGCGCTCTCGCGATGACGGCACCGTGACGGTGCTGCCGGTGGACGGCTTCTTCGAGTTTGTCGGCATCGACGCGATGAGTGAACTCGTCAAGGATCTGTGCGACCTCGACGAACAGGGCTTCGTCATGGTCGACCGCCACAGCCTGTCCTCCCGGCCTGGTCTGTACGCGGCCGGCGATGTGGCCGATTACGAGCTGAAGCAGGTCGTCACGGCATGTGCCCGTGGCGCCCTCGCGGTCGACCACGCCGTTCGTTACCTCAACACGGAGTTCGGAGTCTAGCCGGCCGGCGGACGGTGCCGCGAGCAGCCGCGCGCCTATGCCCTATTCCATGCGGGCGACGGCGGGGTCGGTCATTCTTCGAACGAGCGGAAGGGTTGCGGCAACGACCGCGAGAGCGGCGACCAAACCACCTCCGATCATCGCGAAGTAGCCGCTACCGGGCGTGGCCATAGCCACCTCGCCGCCTGTCGTGTAGACGATCATCCACGCCACCAGCATGCCCACGGCGGCCGAGATGACGGCCGCCAGCACCAGCGGCACAGCGGCCTCGAGTAGCACCGAACGATAGAGCCGCCGGATTGGCAGGCCCGCGAGCTGGAGTAGAGCGAATGCCCGTTTGCGTTCGACCAATCCTCCCGCGACCGAGACAGCGAGGCTGCATCCGGCTATGACCAGACAGAGGATGACTCCGATGTCGATCATCCTTCCGAGCAGGTTGAGGAGCGACGCCGACTCGGCGTCGAGCTCCGCGATGGAGTACGGACGGACGGTGGCACCGAGCGAGACCTCGAGTGCGGTGCGCACCCGGTCGACGCTCGTCTGCCTGCCGTCGGTCAGCACGAGCACCTGCGCGAGCCCGCTTGCGGTGATGTCGACGGGGTTGGCGATTTCGCCGATCTCCGCGGCGAGCTCAGCCGGTCTGTCGACCCAGAGGTACCCATGGGCCGAATTCTCGACATACACGAATCCATAGCCGTCCGCTGCGAGGTCGGATCGCGCTCCTCCCAGAAGCAGCCAATCGTCGGCGCTCAGTCTTCCGTAGGCTGTGGCGTCAGAGGCCTCGACCGTAGTCTCGACTCTCCAGACCGGCACGACCGCCTCGACGCCCTCGAGGGACCTCAGCGCGGCCAGCGACTCGGCGGCCGCTTCGCCTGAAGGCGAGCTGTCGCTCGCCGCGTCGAGAGGCTGCACCACGGCGCCGGCGGGCAAGTCGTGTGCCTGGAACGAACCACTGCCCTCGTTCATCGCTGTTGCCACCATGGTGACGAAGACGGTGCCCATGAAGACCGCAAGCACGAGCCCGCTGATGGCCCTGAAGGCCCGGCGGGAGTCGGCGCCCAGTCTCCGAGCGGCGATGAGTGTGGAGTCTTTGCGGGCGAAAGCCCCGAGCAGCCGCCCACCGACATGCGTCAGCCATGGGCCCGCGATCATGATGCCGAGGGCGATGCCCGCGAACACGACGAAGATCAAGTAGGTGCGCACTCCCGGGCTATCGAACACCTTCGGCAGAAGCAGAAGAAGCAGTCCGGCTACGAGAGCCAACAGCCGCGCGGCCCGTGGCCGTCCGGCAGGGGCTTTGCGGGTGACCCCGAGGGGCGAGATGCGAACCCGCCGGAGCGTGAACAGCCCGGCTATCAGCGCCGCCACCGGCACTCCAATGGCCACACCCGCGAGCGCGACCGGGCCGAGGGCCAGATCCTGTGTGAAGAAGCGTTCCCCGGTAAACGGGATGAGGGCGACGAGTGGCCTGAAAGCGAAGAAGAACACGTAGCCCAAAGCCGTACCGGCGACCGAGGCAAGCACCGACTCGACGGCTGCGATCACGTTCACCTGCCCCGGTGTTGCGCCGACGAGCCGCAAGGCCGCCAGTCTCTCTTCGCGCCGCGCGGCCGCCAGCCGGGTGGCGGTCATGACGAAGACCATGACCGGCAACATGAGGCCGATGGCTCCTATGCCCAGGGCGATCCTCAGCACGAGGGTGATGTCGTGCTCACGCGGGGCGCTCTCGATGCTGCGCACCTGCACGGCGTCGCCTGCCCGCTGCAACGCCTCGGGCGTGTGTCCCGCCACCATGACCAGGGACTGAGGCGACGTGAGCAACTCCTCTCCGAGGATCCCGCTTCGGGTGCCGGGGAATCGTGCACCCAGAAGGTCGTTCGGCGTCGAATCGAGAAGCCGGGCCAGGGCCGGCGACACGTAGTACTCCCCGGGAGCGGGCAAGACCGACATTCCCGGTAGCAGGGGTGACCTGGGCCCCGTAGGGGCCACGTCGACGATCGTGATGCCGGCGCCGTCGTAGAGATCGGCCGATATCCGCCACCACAACGCGTCTGACGAGCTCTCGTTGACGCTCGGCATGCGGTTGGAGATGCCCGTGGTCGTCCATCCCGAACGGACGTCTCGCGTCTTCAGAGCGTTGAAGCCGCTGATCGTGCAGAGCAGCAGTGTCACGGCGAGCGCGACACCCAAGGCGGTGAGTGCCAGCCTGACCTTGCCCTCGCGCGCTCCGCGCAACGAGAGCCGTAGTCCAAGCCTGATCACGCCGAGGTCCCACAGAGCTCGAACAGGCGGGTGGCAACTGAGCCCGCGCCGGTTGCGATGCCATCGCGCACCATGACTTCCCGGTCGGCGTAGGCGGCGACCCGTGGCTCGTGGGTCACGACGACCACCGTGGTACCCCGCTCGCGGGCGGTGTCGACGAGGAGGTTCATGACCTGCTCGCCGGTGAGCGAATCGAGCGACCCGGTGGGCTCGTCGGCGAAGAGCACGCGCGGTTGGGCCACGAGTGCCCGGGCGAGGGCGACACGTTGACCCTCGCCTCCCGACAGCTCGCTCGAAAGCCGGCCTTCGAGACCCTCGAGTCCGAGCCTTGCGAACCAGGGTCGCGCCGCGGCGAAAGCCTCGGCGCGCGACCGGTCGGCGAGCAGGAGCGGCAGGGCTATGTTCTCCTCGGCGGTGAGCTCGGGCACGAGTTGTCCGAACTGAAACACGAAGCCGAACTTCTCGCGACGCAGTCTGCTTCGCTCCGATTCGGAGAGCCGGTCCACACGCGTGCTCTCGAAGAACACCTCTCCCGAATCGGGCACCAGGATACCTGCCAGGCAATGCAGCAAGGTCGACTTGCCCGATCCCGATGGTCCCATGATGGCCACGATCTCGCCGGCGCCGGCTGAGAAGTCGGCGCCACGAAGGGCGGGGGTCGAGCCGAACGAGCGGTGGATGTCACGGCACGAGAGAAGGGCCGAACTCATGGTTTCAACTCCTTGGCGAGTCTATCGAGGCGGCTGGTGGTCAGGTCGATCCACCGGAGGTCGGCCTCGAGATGGAACAAGGCGTGGTCGAGCAACAACTGGTCTACGAGCGGGCTATCCCGCCGCTGAGCGGTGAGCTGTCGCATGCGTTCGAGATGGGCGTGACGCTGCGCGTCGAGATAGGCGTCGGCGGGACGGTTGAGAAGAAGCGCAAGCGTCATCTTCATGGCGAGAAGGCTTTGGAGTTCGGCCTCAGGCACCATCGGCGTCGAGAGCCATGTGCCGAAGGCGTCCTCGCCCTCGGAGGTGATGGAATACAGCCTCCGCTCGGGACCCTCCCCAGGGGCGCTGCCCAACTCGAGGATGCGCCCGTCGCGCACGAGTCGCGACAAGGTGCTGTAGACCTGCCCGTACGGCAGGGGCTTGCCGCGACCGAAGTACCGGTCGTATTGCCGCTTCAGCTCATAGCCGTGACTTCCTTGGCGGGGTGTCTGCTCGAGCAGGCCGAGAAGTGCATACGAAACGCTCATGCGGCGAGTATATACTGAGTGTATACACTGAGTCAATAGTGTCCGCCGGCTCACCGGCGCGGTGCCGTGTGTCGCGTCCGCGGACTCAGGCCCTGATGGGGAGTCTCTGCTTCTGCACCTCGATCGTCAGTGGCAGTGACCCCAAGGCGTCTCCATCGACATCGAGCAAATAGCGGCGCTGAGCGGGCTCGCTTTCGAGTCGCAGCTCGATGCGTTCGCACGGAAAGTGGGTCACCGTCGGTTCGTCGAGGTGCCGGCCGGCATAGATCGTGCGTGTCTTGGCTAGCAGAAACAGCTTGTTGCGCTCGGTGATGGTCACCACCTCGAGCCGGCCGTCGTCGGGCAGGGCCATCGGGGCAAGGTCCATGCCGCCGCCAAACCAGCGACCGTTGCACACGGCCACCAGAAAGGCCGGCACGACCTCGTCGCGAGTCTCGCCGTTCCAGGTGATGCGGGCGAGCACGGGCTGCTCGCTGCCGGTCACCACCGCCCACAGCGAGGCCATGTAGTATGCCGTCTTGCCTCCGACGAAGCCGGGGATGCGCTCGATGTAGTGGTCGACGCGACCCCCCAGCCCCGCCGAGATGACGTTGACGAAATAGTGGGTCATCGGCTGCCCGCTCGGACCGGGGAATGTGGCTTTGCCCACGTCGACGAACCTCACCCGCTCCAGGGCGAGGGCCTCGAGACTCCGTTCATATCCGGCGCCGATGCCGAGACTTCTGCGAAAGTCACCGCCGGTGCCGGCATCGATGAGCCCGACCACGGGCGGCTCGGCCACCAATCGCGCATCGGCGGCCGAGAGCACGCCGTTGACGACTTCGCTCAGCGTGCCATCGCCACCAACGGCAACGATCAGGGAGTGGCCCTCACCGGCGGCCTCGCGCGCCAGTTCCTCGGCGTGGCCGCGCCTGGCCGTGTAGCGGATGACCACGTCGCCAAGCGTACGCTCCACTCCCGCGAGCACCTGCGGCAGCGTGCGAGGATCCTGCTTGCCGCATGTGGGGTTGACTATGAGAAGGGGCGGCTTCATCGACCGTGAGACGGCGTCGCGAGACCGGCGGCGTTCGGCTCGATGCCGGCGAGGCTCGCTCCTACAGCTTTAGCAGTCCGGTGACCTTCTTGGCCAGTTCGTCAGGATGGGGGACCAATCCGTCGGGAGTCACCTTGTCGATGACGGTCGGCAGGTACTTGGCGATCATGCCCGCGGCAGCGTCGAGTGAGATGTTGAGCTTATTGGCAAGATCGGACAGA
>JAKAHF010000083.1 GCA_021815245.1 Actinomycetes bacterium | reverse complement strand
CATGGCCAGGGCGGTCGCCAGGTCGAACAGTCCCTCGAACGTGTCGGCCCGAATGACACCGGCGCGCTTGAAAGCGGCCCCGTAGGCGATATCGGCGCCGGCGAGCGCACCGGTGTGTGAAGAAGCCGCCTTGGAGCCGGCCGAGGTAGTGCCGGCCTTCAAGATGACGACGGGCTTGACCGCCGCCACAGATTCCGCGACGCGGATGAATTCGTCACCCTCGGCGATGCTCTCGAGATAACCGACGATCACCTTGGTCTTCTCGTCGTCGGCAAAGGCCGCTAGAAAGTCGATCTCGTCAAGGTCACCCTTGTTGCCGATGCTGAGCAGGGTCGCAAGGCCGAGTTTGCGTGCGGCGGCCCAGTCGAGGATGGCCGCGCAGAGAGCGCCCGACTGAGACAGCACCGAGATGCCGCCGGCCTGCGGCATGTGGTTGGCGAACGAGGCGTTCATCTTGTGATGGGTATTGAGAAGCCCGAGGCAGTTGGGACCCATGAGACGAGCGCCCGCCGACCGGCAGAGATCGGCGATCTCGCGCTCGAGCATGGCTCCGGCCTCGTCGACCTCCTTGAAACCGGCGGTGATGACGACCACAGCCTTGGCTTTGGCCTTGAGCGAACTGATGACCGCGCCCTTGACCGCGGCGGTGGGCACGCAGATGACGCTCATGTCGATGTGCTTGCCGTATTCATCGAGGCTGGTGTAGAACTTCTGCCCCATGAGCTCCCCGCCCGAGGGATTGACCGGGACGATGTCGCCCTCGAACCCTCCCTGGATGAGGTTGGTCACCACCGCGTAGCCAACCTTGCCCGCGGTCCGGGATGCACCCATAACCGCTACGCTCTTTGGATAGAGGAGAAACTCAAGCATGATTCAACCACGTCCCTTCAGTACCAGCCGATAGCAAGAATCGCCTGCACTCTTCGATGATAGTGCAGCGACAAAACAAGCGATACGCGGTCAACGTTTGACCAACACATGATGATACTACGCCTTCCCTACAACGTCCCTAATAGCGCACGTTGTCTTGCCGGCGTGGTTACGTCCGCCGGCGGAAGTTACAATGACGCGATAGGAAGCGTGCCTAGAGTGAAGGCGCCCAGGTGATGCCCGTGCGTAACGCACTGAAAGCCATCGGAGCCGCTCTTGCGGTCATTGCCTTCTGCGCGCCTCTCATCTTCTGGCCCGCGGGGGGTGCCGGCACCATTCCCACTCAGCTGGCTCAAGCTACCGTCACGGTGCCGCCCGTGGTAGTCGTCGCTACGACTCTCGCTCCGGGAGAGACCACGACGACGTCGACCACCGAGCCGACGGTCAAGCCGACCTCGACCACGACAACGTCGACCACCGAGGCCCCGATATCGATCACCATCGCGGCTGTCGGCGACATCCTTCCTCATGAGGCGATCCTCGATTCGGTGCGTCAGGAGAGCGGATGGTTCGATTTCTGGCCGATCTTCGCGCCGGTGGCATCGTACCTACGCTTTGCCGACTACACCATCGGCAACCTCGAGACCCGTTTGGCGGGGGACGAGGCCGGCTACAGTGGATATCCTCTGTTCAACTCGCCTGACGAACTCGCGGGCGTGCTGCGCAGCACTGGCTTCGATCTCATGGCGACCGCCAACAACCACTCCATGGACCAGGGCTGGGACGGAGTGGTGCGCACGCTCGACCAACTCGATCGCGCCGGACTGGAGCATGTGGGCACCTATCGATCGGCGCAAGAACGAACCACCCCGCTCGTCGTCGACATCCAGGGCATCGACGTCGGCTTTCTGAACTACACCGAGTATCTGAACGGGCTGGTGGTGCCGCCGGAGCACGAGGCCTATGGGGTGAACATGCTCGACATCGACGTCGTCGCCGAGGATGCCGCGCGGGCCCGCCTCTATGGAGCTGACATTGTCATCGCCCTTCTGCACTATGGCGACGAGTACTCCCGCTACGAAGATAGCGCCCAACAGACTTTGTCACAGGAGATCCTCTCTCACGGCGTCGACGTCATCATCGGCTCCCACCCGCATGTGGTGCAGCCCATCGACCACGTGCTCTCGCGGAGCTGGAAGTTCAGCGACAAATACGTCGCCTACTCGCTGGGCAACTTCATATCGGCGCAGCGCGATACCTACAAGGAGTACACCGACGAGGGCGTGGTCGCCTACATCCATCTGACAAAGACCAACCTGCGTACGTTCGTCACCGGGATCAGCTATCTGCCGCTCTACGTGCAGCGTTCGACCGAGCAGTCGCCGGCCCGCTACCGCATTCTTCCGGTGCTGCCGGGTCTCGAGCCCGACACCGACACCACACTGACCGACTACGACGAGGAGCGCATGTCGGCCGTCTGGGAAGATCTCAGAGGTCTGCTGTACCGCCCCGACGAACACATCACGCCACTCGACCCTACCGACCTCGGTCTCTAGGGACGCCTACCAAGAGGGACTCATGATCGAATTCGAGCGCAACAAACCGGTCGACACGCAGAACTTGAGCGAATTCTTCACTCGCTGCGGTTGGAGTGAACCCGCGGGAGCGGTGGAGTTGGAGTGGGCCATCGCGGCGTCCGACGAGTGGGTCGTCTGCCGTCTCGAAGGCGAACTGGTCGGTTTCGCCCGGTCGTGCCGGCTCGGTCCGCTCGACCGAGTGGTTTTCGACGCGCTCGTCGATCCGCGGTTCGTTCATAGCACCCTGCGGGCGGAGATGGTGGCCCTGCTTGCCGTCGGCGCGCGCCGCTTCGAGCGAGTCATCGTGTTCGGGCAGCGACAGCAGGTCGCACGATCCACCAACGACCGCCTCGGGCCACCGTTCATCCGCACAGCGACACCCGACATGTACACGGGCATGCCCCGGTCCACGCCGAAAGCCTAGGCGGGGAGGCCCTTCTCGCCCCAACCTCTCTTCTGCCAGTACAGTCTCACTCGATTCTCGAGCTGCGCTCGGTCGAGCGCCGGGGCCTTGTCGGTCGGCTCGAGGAAGAAGCGCTCCGCGACCGTGTCGTCGGCGGGGGAGAGGCCGAACGCGAAATTGAGCCGGCGGATCCGAGTGTGGGTCGACCTCGAGAGCAGCTCGAGTCCCTCCTTGGTCACCGGCGCCCCATTGAGTTGTGCTGCGGCCGACACGATGCGGTCCCACGTCATGAGGTCGCGGTAGAAACGGCACATCGTGAGGCTGTCGAGCAACAGCATGCGGTCTTCCCAGTCGATGTAGGTCGTGACGAAGGTGTCGTCATCCATGCCGTCGAGGATGCCCGCCAGCTCGGCCTTGTAGAAGGTGGCCCGCAAGTGGCAGGCGCCGCGGACGCTCACGGCGTAGCTGAGAGCCATGCCTTTGAGCCTGCGCGGCTCATAGCCCGCGGGGTCGAGGCGCTTGCTGGTGATCGACCACCCGGTCATGTCAAGCGCGGCGAGAGCGTCGTCCATGCCCTGGGAGAGCAGGTCGCCGAGCGGTGTGGACCGACGGGCGATGGCCTCGAGGACCTCGGCGATGCCCTCGGCATCGCCGGCCTGGGGTGCGTCCTCGAGAAGTCCGAGCTGCTTGGCCTTGATGGCCGCGGCTACCAGGTTGCCCCCGCTGATAGTGTCGATGCACAACCGGTTGCAGATCTCGTTCAGCTTCATCACGTCGCGCACGTCTTCGACCATGCACGAGCCGCCGAAGGTGTAGATGGTCTCGTACTCAGGCTGGTGGTACTCGCGACCCGTCTCGGGACCCTGCGTGAGTGTGTAGCGATGGCGGCACCGGAGAGGGCACGGTGAGCAGGTGTCGCTCTCCTTGGTCGACCATTCGAGCCAGTGCTCCACCTCGAGTGTGCGCCGGTGGGGCGCCACTCCCTTGAGAAAGAAGTCGGTGGGGAAGGTGCCCGCCTCGTTGAGCAGGGCCACCATGACCGGCGTGCCGAACTTGTGGTAGGTGGTAGCCGTCGGCGAATCCACGGCCAGCGCGGCGAGCTCTTTGCGGGTCGTGACGAACTGCTCTTGCGATTCCGGCCTTGTCGCTCCCGGTGAGGTCGCGCTAACGGCCTTGAGCAGCTTGCTGCCGAACACGGCTCCGAGACCGCCTCGCCCTAGGGTGTGAGCCTTCTCGTGCATGACCGACGCCACCCGCACCAGATTCTCGCCGGCCACCCCGATGCACAGCACCGCGGATCTCCGCTCGAGAGCCGCGAGGATCTCGTCCTCGGCGGTGAAGGCGTCCTTGCCCCACAAATCGGTCGCGGGCAGTAGATGAGCTCCCTCCGCGTCCACGTGCAAGCGCACGGGTTCCGCGGCCTTGCCGGTGATCACCACCGCGTCCCAACCGGTGTCGGTGAATGCCTTGGCGAAGGAGCCGCCCGAGTAGCTCTCCAACCAGATCCCGGTGAGGGGGCTCTTCGTGAACGCGCCGAAGCGACCCGACCCCGATAGGCCATACGCATTCATGCGACTGGGCAGGATGGCGACGATGTTTTCGGGAGCCAGAGGATCGACCCGCGTGTCCAGGTATGTCTCGAGCAGGCGCACGCCCAATACCTTGCCGCCCAGTCCGAGCGACCCCGGGTCGTCGATGTAATCGACGCGTGACGCCCCGGTGCTCAGATCAACGAAGAGAACGGCGCGCCTGTCCACCTCGCTGCCCATATGGCCTCCTTGCCGATCAGGTCGGCACACTATTTGACGCCCGTTGCCACCTCAGCCAGAGTCTGTTCGACGATACGCAGTCCGCGCTCCAACGTCTGATCGTCAATGGTGAGCGGAACGAGGAAGCGGGCCACGTTGTGGTAGGTGCCTGCTCCCACGTTGATGACGCCATTCTGGTAGAGCTTGGAGCGGAAGGCCTTGGCCAGGTCGCCGGCCGGCTTCTTCGTCTCGGGGTCTTCGACCAACTCTATGGCCGCCATGCCACCGATACCCCGCACGTCGCCGATGACCGGATAGAGCGCCTGCAGGTCGGTGAAGCGGGCGCGCATACGCTCGCCTACCACGTTCGCCCGTTCGAGAAGATTCTCGCTCTCGATGATGTCGAAGACTGCGAGACCGGCCTGGCACGCGGTCGGATTGCCACCGTACGTGGTGCCGACGCCGCTCGGGTGCACCTTGTCCATGATGTCCTCTTTGCCGGTGACTCCCGAGATGGGGTACCCGGCGCCCAGGGCCTTGGCCGTGGTCATCAGATCGGGCTCGACGCCCCAGTGCTCCATGCCGAACCATTTGCCCGTACGGCCCATGCCGGTCTGGATCTCGTCGGCGATCAGCAGGATGCCGTGCTCGTCGCAGATCTTCCGTATCTTGCCCATGTATTCGGCCGGAGGCACGATGAACCCGCCTTCACCCTGTACCGGTTCGGCGATGACCGCGGCCACGTCGGCGGCGTCGACGTGTTTGTCGAAGGCGTTCTTGAGGAGTTCGGCGCACTCGCACGCGCACGAGGGGTAGCTCGCTCCGAGCGGGCAGCGGTAGCAGTAGGCGAACGGCACCCGGTATATGTCGGTCATGTAGGGACCGAAACCGATCTTGTAGGGTGCCACCTGCGATGTGAGACTGAGCGTCATCAAGGTACGGCCGTGAAAGGCGTCCTCGAACGCGATGATCGACTTGCGTCCGGTGGCATAGCGAGCGATCTTGATCGCGTTCTCCACAGCCTCGGCGCCGGAGTTCAAGAAGAACGTGCGTTTGGCCGTGTCGCCCGGCGCGTGCCTGTTCAGTCTGTCGGCCAGCCGCAGGTACGATTCGTAACCGACCAGTCCGAAACACGTGTGCGAGTAGAGCTCGGCTTGGTCCTTTGCGGCCTGCACCACTTTTGGATGGCAGTGACCGACATTCATGACCCCGATGCCGGCGGCGAAATCGACGTACTCGCGGCCCTCCACGTCGGTGACCAGGGCGTTCTTGGCACGCGCTATGTAGACCGGCGCGGTCGCCGGCACACCCCGGGGGACGGTGGTAGCTCTCAGTGCAGTGAGTTCCGCGTTGTCCATGATTCCTCCGCTCGAAGTCCTTCTCTGCGTCGAGGGTATCATGGGAGTGACCGGCTTGCCTTGCATCACTCTGTATGTCTAGTAAACTAGATGCCCGTCTCTTTCGAACCATAGGAGCAGATCGTGGAGAGTACCAGCCAGAGCGTCTTTTCCGGACCGGCCCGCGCGCCGCACCGTTCGTTGCTTCATGCGCTGGGAATAGGCAGGGAGGATCTCGGCAAGCCTCTCATCGGCATCGCCAACTCCTACAACGAACTGATCCCGGGCCACATGCACCTCGACAAGATCGCCGAGCAGGTGAAGTTCGGGGTCTACCAGGGTGGTGGCACGCCGCTCGAATTCGACGTCATCGGCGTGTGCGACGGCATCGCCATGAACCATGTGGGCATGAACTACTCGCTCGTCTCGCGCGAGGTCATCGCCGACTCGGTCGAGATCATGGCGAAAGCCCACGGCTTCGACGGCATGGTGCTCATCCCCAACTGCGACAAGATCATCCCGGGCATGGTCATGGCCGCCGCGCGGCTCGATATCCCCGTGGTGGTGGTCTCAGGCGGCCCGATGCTGGCGGGTGACTACCAGGGTCGCAAGGTCAGCCTGTCACAGATCTTCGAGGGAGTCGGCAAGTACTTCAAGGGCCAGATGACGAGCGACGAGCTGTGCGAACTCGAAGAGAGCGTCTGCCCCACCTGTGGGTCATGCGCCGGACTCTTCACGGCCAACTCCATGAGCTGTGTCACCGAGGCCCTTGGATTGGCGCTGCCCGGCGACGCCACTATCCCAGCGCCCTTCTCGGCGCGGCTCATCCTGGCCCGGCAGACCGGCGCCGCGGCAGTCGAGGTCGCCCGCAGCCGGCGTACTGCGCGCACGTTCATGACTCCCGCGAGTATCAGCAACGCGCTCGCCGTCGATGCCGCCCTGGGTTGCTCCACCAACACGGTGCTGCATCTCCTTGCCATCGCCAACGAAGCTCAGGTTGAACTCAAGCTTGAGACTTTCAACGAGATCGCGAGCCGCACGCCCAACTTGGTCAAGATCTCACCGGCCGGCACCAATCACATGGAAGATCTCTACCGGGCCGGCGGCGTCATGGCTGTCATGAAGCGGCTTGCCGAAGCCGGTCTGGTCGACGGCTCGGTGCCGACCATCAGCGGGGCCGACCTGGCCGGGCAGTACAATTCCGCTTCGATTCGCGACGAGGAGGTCATCAGGCCTCTCGACCGGCCCTATCAGGCGACCGGCGGCATCGCGGTTCTCTTCGGCAATCTGGCTCCCAACGGCGCCGTGGTCAAGGAATCGGCGGTTCGCCCGGAGATGTTGGTTCATCGCGGCCCGGCCATGGTTTACGACGACGAGCCCTCGCTCATGGCGGCTATCGAGGCCGACATGGTGAAGCCCGGTTCGGTCGTGGTCGTTCGCTACGTTGGGCCCAAGGGCGCTCCCGGCATGCCCGAGATGCTGAGCCCGACGTCGGCACTGGCCGGCGCGGGCCTCGATGATAGTGTGGCCCTCATCACCGATGGCCGCTTCAGTGGCGCCAGCCGTGGGGCAAGCATCGGCCACGTGGCGCCTGAGGCGTTCGATGCCGGGCCGATCGCCTTGGTGCGCGACGGGGACATCATCAGCATCGACATCCCCAAACGCGCGTTGACCCTAGAAGTGGACGAGGAAGAGATGGCACGGAGGAAATCGGCGTGGCAGCGCCCGGCTCGAGAGCTTTCGGGCGTGCTGCGCCGCTACGTAGCCTTCGTGTCTGGGGCCGATACCGGAGCGGTACTGGGCAGCGGCAACCCCGTCTAGTCGAG
>JAKAHF010000082.1 GCA_021815245.1 Actinomycetes bacterium | reverse complement strand
AGCCGGTCGCGTTGTGCCGCCGGGTGCGATCACTTGGAGGTGAGCTGGTGCTACAGTCGAGCAAGAATGGGAGTCGCATCGAGATCGATCTACCGGGGGTTCTCGCTTAGATGGCCATTCGCATCGTAGTCGCAGACGACCATCCTCTCGTTCTCGACGCGCTGGAGGGCCTCCTCTCCGCCGAAGACGACTTTGAAGTAGTCGCCCTCTGCCGCGACGGTGAGAGCGCTTTGCGCGCTGTGCGTCAGCACAATCCCGACATCCTGCTTCTCGATCTCACCATGCCGATACTCGACGGTGTCGCCGTGCTCGAGCGGTTGAGCGCCGAGGAGACCACGACCAGCGTCGTGGTGTTCACGGGAACGATGGACGAGAAGCGGGCCCTCGATTGCCTGCGCCTGGGAGTCTCGGGAGTCATTCTCAAAGAGGCTCCCTCCGACCAGTTGATCCAGGCCGTGCGCAAGGTGGCGGCCGGCGAGATATGGCTCGAGAAGCAGTCGTACAGCCAAGCCATGAGCCTCATGCTGCGCCAGCAGAATACCAATCGACACCTGGCGAGCCTCCTCACTCCGAGAGAGATGGAGATCCTTCTGCTGGCCGCCCAAGGCATGCGAAACCGCGAAATAGCGCAAGAGCTGACGATCACCGAAGGAACGGTGAAGATGCATCTTCACCATATCTTCGAGAAGCTCGGCCTTCCCGGCCGCGCCGGGCTCATTCGCTACGCGCATCAGAATGGGCTGGTCTGAACCGGAACGTCTAGGCGATCCCTCGCCTATCGAACGGTATAGGTTTTGCTACCCTCCAGCGAATTGTCGGGCGGCGGCCGCGTGCGTACTCTCTTCGCCGCAGCTTTCTGCAATATCGAATGAGGAACTCATTTGGATCGATCGTGTTTGGAGCCAGTCCATCTGCATTTTCTGCGGACGACCCATGAGCTGAGTGAGCGGGGTGACTCCAACGGGGCGGAGTTTGGCGCGGTGCAGCGGGCACTTGGCCTCGATGAGGAGCAGGGGGAGACGATCCTCGAAGGCCTTGTCGAGACCGGTCTGGTCGTATGGCCGGCCCAAGGGCAGATCCTGATGAGCCAGGCCGGCACGGAATTGATCGAGTACCTCGCCGGCAACGGCGCGGCGAGCATTGCCGGGATCTCCGATGCCGCTCTCGGTTCGAGTCCCGGCTTCTCGGCGGTAGACTCGGGACGTCTGTGATCAGCCTCGGCACCTACGAACGCTTGACTCTCGAAGTGCTCCGAGGGGCCTCCAAGGGTCCGTGGCATGCGGTCGACGTGGAGCGCTTGGCTGAATCGAGCGACGATCCCGCCGGTCACAAGGGCGTTGAGTGTTGGCATGAGGTGCGTGACTGGCTGAGGTCTCTCTCACATGTCGACCGCCTGGAGCTGGTCGAGCGTCTGAACCAGAATCGCGCCCGCCGCTGAGATCGGCGTCGTGAGGGCCCGTCTGCTTAGGCCGCGACCTTCTCGGTAAGGCGCAGCAGCATCGCCGCCGCCTGGGCCCGCGTGGCATGCGCAAGGGGGTTCAGTTTGCCGGCGTTTCCGCGCATGATCCCAGTTCCGAAGGCCCAACGGATTGCGGTTGACGCGTAGGGAGAGACAGAAGACGCGTCGGCGAACGAGCGCAGATCGACCTCTCCGTCACCACGTACGTCGTAACCCTTGAGGCGGGCGTAGCGATGGAGGATCACCGCCAACTGCTGACGCGTGACGGAGTTTCTCGGCCCGAAGGTTCTCTCATCGTAGCCCGTTATGATGCCATTGTTCACAGCCCAGGTGACAGGGGCATAGTATGGGGCATCGACTGCCACATCGATGAAAGTATCGCTGCCGGTCACAGCCGGCTCTCCCTCGAGCCGGTAGAGCGCCATCACCAGCAGCGCGCGGCTGAGAGATGTCGCCGGGGCGAAGCAAGTGGCGCTTGCGCCCTTCATCAGTCCCCGGTCGTAGACATATCTGGCGGCGTTGTAGTACCAAGCGCCGGGCTCCACGTCGACGAAGGGCCAGGCGGAGCCGCCGGCGAAGTGGGGCGGAGGTGCATCGGGCATGACGAGGCGAAGATTCGACTCTTCGTGATCGGCTGTTGTGCTATCGGCCAGATACGCTCGCGCGCAAGAGATCGCGACCATGGCGCCCCTCCTCGTCGTCGGCGATAGTGGTGCTTGTGTTCAATCCGAAATACACCGGTGTCCTGTCGGATTCCTGCAGATGATCGTCCTCGATGAGCGTCGAGTGACGCTCGTGAGGAGTGGGGCGAAGCCCCGCCCGCGGGGCTTCGCCGAATGCCTGTCGCAAAGACCTGGTTGTCGAGTCTTGAGGGCGACCGCTGTCAACCGGCCTCATGAATGGGCGGCCTCGGGTACGAGACCCCGCTCTCGCCGCTCGCTTGCTCGGAGCATAGTGATCCCCATCCAGACGAACCAAATGATCTGGAGCGCCCCAAAGCCATACGCCGCTTCGTTCAACGGCGGGAACACCGAGACGAGCCCGATGATGCCGAGAACAAGTCCCAGCCGGCCGAGCGGTTTCGCGACCTTGTCGGAGCGCAGCCCTGCGATGCTGACGAGGAGCACCCAGAGCCCTCCGAGAAGCTCGCCGCCCGCGCCGCCCAAGCCGTCGGCGACCGGCTCGACGGCCTGCCAAAGAAGCGCCGCCTGGGCTGGGTCGCTCTGATTCAGTGAAACGGCCGCGGCCATGCCGGCGTTGAAGACGGTGCCGCTCGCCACGAGAACGACCGCCCACATGAGTCCGATGGCTGTGGCGACCCGCATGATGAAGGGAGCCGACGCCTTCAGCCGCTCGTGAAGGGCGAGGCTCGAGACGGCGAGGACGACGCCGAAGATCACGTAGGTGATGAGGTACATGGCGTGGGTGCTCCAGTGATGCGATGCGAACAACGCCACCTTGTCGGCTGCGTTGGTCAGGCTGTCTGAATCAGCCACCAGGAGGAAGAAGGGCATGCTCACGATGTAGGCGAGGGCCAGGTACAGCGTGGCGAAGCCGCCCGCCTTCTGCTTGCCGAGAGTGGCGCTGCTGCGACTGGTAGTCATGTGTTACTCCTTGTCTGAACGATGTTGGTCGGGCGGACCTTGAGGGGTCTGATTGACGGAGAGCAACGGCACCCCCAGATCACGGATCCCTCTCAGCAAGCCGTGCAACGCCGCTTGATCGGCTACGTGCCCGGTGAGAAGGGTCGTGCCGTCCTCTTGTGGTGCGATGACCAGGCCCGAGAACCAGTCGGTCCAGTCGCTGCCCAGATGGCCTTCGATCCTGATCTGATAGATCAGCGGCTGCTTTGGGTCTGGCGGCGTTCCCAAGGGCTCTTGTATGCCGGGCATGTCTCGCATGCCAAGACCTTAGCGGCGTGCTTGAACAACCGGTAGAAACTTTGGTGTGTGTCGGAGTGTCGGTCCCGGCCGGGCCGGGTCCCGCCGGCCGAGCCTGGTCGCTACAGAAGGCCCAGTTCTCTCGCGCGGGCCACGGCCTCGGTGCGGCGTTTCACCCGGAGTTTGTCGAAGATGCGCCGGTTGTGGCCCTTGACCGTGTCGAGGGCAAGAAAGAGCCGGTCGCCGATCTCCTGGTTGGACAGCCCCTGCGAGACAAGCTGCAGGATCTCGAGTTCGCGCGCGCTGAGCGGCTCGGTAAGCGGCGCAGCCCCGCCTGCCGAACCCGCGGCCCCGTGGGTCGTCGACTCTGCTTCCATGGCCTTCAGCAGCTTGGTCACATAGCCCGGCCGGACATCCTGGACCGCAGCCTCCTCGAGCAACTTGATCATCAAAGGACCCTCGTCTACAAAGAGACGGATGAAGCCGCCGGGCTCGGCGGCCTCCAGCGCCTCGTTCAGCGCCCGCAGGGCGCTGTCGCTCTCTCCGGACGCGCCCAACGCTACCGCTTGCAGCACGGTCACCCGCAGCCATTTGTCGACCCAACCTCGGTCACGCATCTCGTGTCGCACCGGCTCGAGCAGCGCCGACGCGGCCGCGGAACGGTGCTGGGCCAGGAGCACCCTCGCTTGGCTTGGCACGAGACCGTGCTGCGAGGCAAGTTGGGCGGCGGCCGCGACCTTTCCCTGTCGCAACAGTACCAACACCCGGGCTGCGATGATCTGCGGCAGCCTCAAGGCGAAGCCGTTCTCGTCGGCCACGCGATGAGCTTCGGCAAGCATGGCGGCGGCGCCGTCGATGTCGCCCCTGGCGAGCCTTATGCGGGCGAGGAAGACGTCACTCGCGAGGTGCCGGTCGATGACCCGGTCGTAGAGGCGCGCCAGTTGGCGGCTCTGCTCCGCGTGCCGCTCGGCGGCGTCGAGGTCGTTCCACTGGTAGTGGATGTTGGCAAGGCCGAGATGCACCGCCTCTGCGTTCGGTAGCGGTTGGCCGCCCGCGAGCTGCAGCACTCGTTGATAGCTTTCGGCGGCCTCATGCAGGCGGTTGCTCCATTCGGCGATCTTGCCCTCTGTCTCGGCGGCCAGCAGCTTCGAGAACACACGCTCGGTCTTGCGGCTCAGGTCGACGCATTCCGCGCAGAGTCTGATGGCCGCCGCTCTGTCGCCCGCCCATAGATTCGCGTGGGTGAGCGCCCAGTAGGCGGTGAACCGCGACGAGGAATTCTCCGGATGCAGGTAGTCCAGAGCTCGACTCGCCTGCACGAGTGCCGTGTCGATGTCGTAGCGGGTGAGAGCGAGGGTGGCCCGGCCTCCGGCGATCTGCCCCACGAGGTCGCGGGTCGTCTCGTCGAGCTCGACGCCGGTCAGGGCATCTTCGGCCGCCTGCAGCCGCTCCTCGACCCCGGTCGTCTGCAGGATCATGAGTGCCAGCGTCGCCGAGCGCACCCAGAGCAGGGGCCGCGCGTCGAGCACCGTCTTGGGGAGCGAGGTCAGCCAGTCGAGGATGGGCAAAATATCGGTGCGGAGGCGCAAGTCCTTCAGATTGGCTTCGATCAGCCGGGCGGCACCGCCGACATCGGCGGCCACTGTCGCGTGACGGAAGGCCTCCCACGGATGGCCGTTCTGCTCGTACCACGTGCTTGCCCGCCTGTGCAGCTCGTCGATCTCACCTGCCGGAAGCGTCTGCCGTAGCCGCTTGCCGAGTAGGTCGCCGAAGAGGTGGTGGTAGCGATACCAACATCGTTCGTCATCGAGGGGCACGACGAAGAGGTTCGCTCGCTCGATCGACCGGAGAGTCTCTTCACCGAACCCCGGCCGCGATTCCAGCACCGCGTCGCAGAGCGGGCCGCACAGCCGGTCGAGGACCGACGTACGCAGCAGAAATCCCTGCACTTCTGCCGGTTGTCTGAGCAGGACCTCCTCGAGCAGATAGTCGAGCACGAAGCGGTGGCTGCCCGTGAAAGAGCGGATGAAACCGGCGGGGTCGTCGAGGCCCCTGAGGGAGATGGCCGCCATCTGCAGCCCGGCGATCCAGCCCTCGGTGCGGTTCTCGAGGGCCGCCATGTCTTCGGCGGAGAGGTCCAGGCCCATCACCCGCGCTAGGAACTCGTCGGCCTCGGGCGCAGTGAACCGCAGATCGGCGGCGCGCACCTCAGTCAGCTGGGCTCGGGCGCGTAGGCGGGCCAGGGGCAGGCGCGGGTCTTCCCGCGTGGCGATGACGACATGCATCCTTGGCGGGAGATGATCGAGAAGGAAGGCCAGAGCCTCGTCGCCGCGCTGAGAGTCGAGCACGTGATAGTCGTCGAGAACAAGGATGAAGTCTTCGGGGAATGAGGCGAGATCGTTCGCCAGAATGGTGACGAGTGACTCGAGTGGTGGGGGCTGAGACGACTGCAGCAGTGCCGGCACCGCTTCGGCGATGCCGGGCGCGACGGTTCGCAGGGCGGCGACGAGATACGTCAGAAAGTTCGCGGGATCGCTGTCTCTCTCGTCGAGCGATAACCAGGCGACCGGGTATCCGCTAACGGCGGCCCATTCGGCGACCAGGGTGGTCTTGCCGAAGCCCGCGGGGGCGGAGACGAGGGTCAGCTTGCTTTTCGCGCCTCGGTCGAGCAGGTGCGTCAACCGCGCGCGGCGCACCGTGTCCGGCCTCGCCGGTGGAAGATACAGCTTCGTGAAAAGGAGTGGCGCGGGCGCTCCAGTGGTCACAGCGGCTCCGGGAGTCTCGTCGTCGCGACGCCGTCAGCTCATGAACGGCATGACCACGCCCTTGATGTAGCCGGGCTTGAGGCCGAGATTGTCTTCGAAGGCCTGACCGATGTCGTCGAGCTTGTACTTGTGGGTGACGAGTTGCTCCATGGGGAAGATGCCCTTCTCCAGTGCCCACATCGCCCGCTCGAGCTCGCTCTGGTAGTTGGTCGACATGCCGATCCCCTGAGGGCTGTAGATGATGGGGCACTTGATCCAGTTGAAGAGCTCGTAGGTGTTGGGCGCCTGGTGCCAGCCGACGAGGATGACTTTGCCGCGGTTGGTCTTGATGACGTCACCGGTCATCTTGATGCCGATGGGGTGGCCGACCACCTCGATGGCCACATCGACCCCCCGGCCCCTGGTGATCTTCATGACCTCGGCGACCACATCGACCCTGTTGGGGTTGAGCGTGATCGTCGCACCTAGCTCCTTGGCGAGCGCGAGGCGCGAGTCGTCGAGGTCGGCGACGATGTATTCGCGCAGCTTGGTTGACGCGACCCCAGCGATGATGCCCAGACCCATGAATCCCGCACCGATCTGAAAGACGAAGTCGCCGCACTCCGGGGTGGTGGTGCGTGCGATCGACATGCAGCTCATGAGCGGCTCGCCAAGGGCGTACTCGAACGGGACCCCGTCGGGGATCTTCTCGATGATGTAGCCATGCCCACGATGGTTGACCGGATGGTTGGGATCGACGGCCACGTACTCGCAGTAGGCGTCGTCGGCGAAGTAGCCGGTGATGCGGTCGCCGACCTCGAAGCCCTTCACCAATCTGCCCACCTCCACAACGGTGCCGGCCGGCTCGTGTCCGGCACGCCGCGGAAAGGGATTGGCCGTCTTCATCTCGTCGCCGTAGGAGTCTTTGTAGGCGGTCATATCGCTCGAGCAGACTCCACACGCCTCGATCTTGACCAGCATCTCGTTGTCGGTGATCTGCGGGGTGGGGATCTCGCGAATCTCGTACTTTCGGGGCGCCACGACAAAGGCTGCTCTCATCTCTGGTGCTCTCCTTCAGGGGCGAGGGTGCTGTCGGCCGGTGATCACCGTCTTGTGGCGATGATAGCGCTTCAGAAGGGGGTCTCCGCGACGCGTGAGCACCTCGGAGTCACGAGGGCCCGTGCTAGACTGCCCTCGTCGGGCCCGGCGATCGCCGGCGCCGAGAATAGGAGTGACACTGCTCGCCAAAGGGGGACGACGTGGACAACATCATCGTCTGGGCGGATATTCCTGTTGCCGATCTCGATCGAGCCTCGAAGTTCTACTCGCAGGTACTTCAGATACCCATCAACCGCGTGCCGGGCATGGATGGCATCGCCCTTCCCGCATCGCCTCCGACTTCGGGCGAAGCCGCACCGCAGGCGCCCATGGTCGCGTTCGACCTCTTCGTCGGCAAGCCGAGTCTCGAGGGCGTCACCGTGTACCTCTCCGTGCCTGACGACTATCCGAGCACCCTGGCACGTGTTCGAGCCGCCGGGGGCGAGGTGCTCCAGGAACCCCAGGATATGGGTCCGATGGTCGGTGTGCTCGCATACTTCAAAGATACCGAGGGCAACCGCATCGGCCTGCACCAGCGTCCGGCCTCCATGTAGCGGCCCGGTCCTTCCGCGGGCTCAGCCCGGAACC
>JAKAHF010000081.1:6593-7769 GCA_021815245.1 Actinomycetes bacterium | reverse complement strand
CGTGTGCGTGCTCGGTGCCATGCAGGTGTCGGCGCGAGGCGACCTGGCCAACTGGTCCACCGGTGAGGCGGGCGCCGTGCCGTCGGTCGGCGGCGCCATGGACCTCGTCGGCGGCGTGAAACGCATTCTCGTCATCACCGAGCACACGACCAAGACCGGCGAGCCGAAGATCGTCACCGAGTGCACCTATCCGTTGACCGGTCGCGAGGTCGTCGACACCGTCTTCACCAATCTAGCCGTCATCGACATCACGTGCGACGGGCCGGCCGTGCGCGAGCTGGCGCCCGGCGTGACGTTCGACGACGTGCAGGCCGTGACCGGCACCCCCTTGTTCAGACCATCCGCGGAGGTTGCGCTATGACCGTCGACCCGGCCACACCGAAGAACGGCGTTTCGAAAAGCGCGTCTCTCTACGAGCGCGCCCTGCGCGTGCTCCCCGGCGGTGTGAGCCGCAACACGGTGCTCCGCCGGCCACATCCCTTCTATGCGGTCAAGGGACAGGGGTGCTGGGTCACCGACATCGAGGGTGTGCGGCGTCTCGACTTCGCCAACAACATGTGCTCGCTCATCCACGGTCATGCCCATCCGGCTATCGTCGAGGCCCTCACCCGGCAGCTCACCGAAGGCACCGCCTTCACCTTCGCCACCGAGGCCGAGGTGCTCTTCGCCGAGCACATGTGCGGCCGCGCGCGCGGGTTCGAGAAGATACGCTTCGTCAACTCGGGCACCGAAGCGGTGATGAGCTGCATCAAGGCCGCCCGCGCCTTCACCGGCCGCGAGAAGATCGCCAAGATCGAGGGCGCCTACCACGGCATCTACGACTATGCCGAGGTGAGCCAGACCTCCAATCCCTCGAACTGGGGCGACGTGCGCCGCCCGCCGAGCGTCGCCGTTGCTCGCGGCACGCCCCAAGGGGTTCTCGATGACGTCGTGGTCATCCCGTTCAATGACCCCGGGACGGCGGTCGCTATCTTGAACGAGCACGCCGGCGAGCTGGCCTGCGTGCTCGTAGATCCGTTCCCCCATCGGGTCGGCTTCATCAGGGCGACCGACGAGTACATCGACGCCCTCCGCCGCTGGACCACCGCCGACGGCGCGCTCCTCGTCTTCGACGAGGTCATCACCTTTCGCAGCGAATACGAGGGGGCGCAGAGCTGGTACGGCGCCCCGCCCGAT
>JAKAHF010000081.1:0-6583 GCA_021815245.1 Actinomycetes bacterium | reverse complement strand
CGTGGGCGCCCTCACGGGACGAGCCGACGTCATGGACGTACTCGATCCACTCGCCGCGAAGGTGTTGTTCCCGCATTCGGGCACGTTCTCGGCCAACCCCTTGGTGATGGCAGCAGGCCTCACAGCCATGCGGCTCTACGACCGCGACGCGGTGACGCGGCTCAACGCGCTCGGCGAACGAGCCCGAACCCAGCTCGCCACCGCGATCGCCGATTCTGGTCTGCCGGCCAGCGTCACCGGCGCCGGCTCGCTCCTCCGCGTCCACATGAGCGCCACGGCGCCGACCACGTACCGTGAGGCCTACGTCGACCCCGAACGGGCGCGCAAAACCAAGATCCTGCTCGACTACGCCTTCGCCCACGGCGTCATGCTCATCAATACGGGGTCGGCGGCGCTTTCGACGGTCATGACCGAGCGCGAGATCGACACTCTTTGTGAAGTCATGCTCGGCGGGTTCCGGGCGATCAAGAACGCGAACTGACGGGCCCGACCGCCGCGTAGAGTCCCCCCGTTCGCCGGCCCTCCTCATTAGACCATGGTCCAATGCTGGAAGGCCTTGCCACGCCGATAGCGCATATAGTGGAACCCACTTTCACTGCGATGTCCGCGAGGGGAGCAACGACAAGCATGGCTGCCGAAAGAGTAGGTCTGGCCCGCGGTGAGTCGACCGGCACGGCGTCGGTCCTCCGACCGAGCGAATCGTCCACGTCTCAACCCGGCATACGCGTAGCTCAGTCCGATGCCGACGATGCGGCTGTGGCCGTTCGCGCGCTGCAGCGGCTTCTGTACCAGCCCTACGGCGAACTCGTCATCTTCTTCTGCTCGAACGACTACGACCTCGAGGCCGTAGCGAGAGAGATGAATTCCTGCTTCGCGGGCATGAAGGTCATCGGCTGCACGAGTGCCGGCGGCATAGGCCCTCGGGGCTACGTCGAGCACAGCATCAGCGGCATCAGCTTCACTTCGAAGGTCCTGTCGGCGGCCGTGGGCCGCATAGCCTCGCTGAGCGATTTCGACCCCGACGCGGCCGAAGCGCTCGTCGCGAGCCTGCGGGAGCGGCTCGAAGGCGCCCACCCCGGTGTTCACGATCACAGCCTGTTCGCGTTTCAAATGATCGACGGTCTCGCGCAGTGCGAAGAAGCGGTGACATACGCCTTCCAGGATGCTCTGGGCCTCATCCCCCTGGTCGGCGCGTCGGCGGGCGATACCGGTCCCTTTGGTCCCACGTATGTTTTCGAACACGGGACCTTTCACGAAGACAGCGCGGTGCTGCTCATCGCGACAAGTACTCTACCCTTCAGGACCTTCAGTACGCACCATCTGACCGGCACCGACCGGCGAGCAGTCGTCACGGCGGCCGGCCCAAGCAGTCGCAGGGTCGTCGAGATAGATGGCTTTTCGGCGGCCGAAGGATACGCCCGGCTGTTCGATCGCTCGGCCGACGAGCTCGGAACAAGCTTCTTCGCCGCTCATCCGGTCGTGGTGAGAATAGGCGGGGTCGACTACGGACGGGCCGTGTCCTCCGTCAACAACGACGGGAGCCTGACGTTTCAGTGCGCCATGGAGGAGGGCGTCATTCTGAGAGGCGCCGTCGAGAACGACTTGGTCACCGACTTCATGAACTCGTTCGCACCCGTCAATCGGTATCTCGGCAAACCGAGCGCGATCGTCATGTTCGACTCGGTGCCCCGCAATGAGAGTATCGCTCAACTCGACCTCGAGGCGCGTGTGGCCGGCATGCTCCGCAGTCAGAACACCGTCGGGTTCTCGACACACGGGGTGCAAGCCAAAGGTATCCACCTCAATCAGGCAGTCGCCGGCGTCGCGTTCGGCAGGCAGGGTGCGCGATGAGTGCCGTGGATGACAACCTGTCGGGCCCGATCGAGATACAGTCGCTCCGCTGGGAGGTCGATCGGCTGAACAAGATCATTGGGGCGCTTCTCGATCGATCGGAGCGGATGACCGAAGTCCCACGATCGGAATACGGGCGCTTCCAGCGGCGCCTCGTGCTCGGGGAGGTCGTTCGCCAGCGCACCGAGGAACTGCACAGCGCCCTGAGCGAGAACGAATCGATCACCCGCAAACTCCGGGTTTCGGAGGCCCGCTTCCGCGGACTGGCCGAGCAGTCCCTCGTCGGTATCGCCGTCGTCGAAGCCGGCGGCTTCCTGTTCGCCAACCCGCTGTTCGCCGAGGTCTTCGGGTACTCGCAGACCGAGCTCAAGGCGCTGCCTCTCCTTGCGACAGTGTCTGATGAAGATGCCGAACTCTTCGGCGAGCACCTCAGCAAATGCCTGGCCGATGAGCCCCACGAGAGTCTGCTCTCGTACAAGGGACGCAAGAAAGACGGAACGATCATCGAGCTCGAGCTCTCGGTGTCTCGCATGAGGACCTCCGAGCGCGATGAGAGCCTTACGTTCGTCGTGAAAGACGTCACGGCGAGCAAGCAGGCGGAGCGTGAGGTTCGCGCGCTTACCGACCGCCTGGCCGAGTTGGCCGTGCGGGATCCCCTCACGGGACTCTACAACAGGCGATTCATGGAGGCCTCTCTCGAACGCGAGGTGGTCGCCGCTACTCGCAACGATGCTCCCCTCAGTGTGGTCATCTGCGACATCGACCACTTCAAGGCGGTGAACGATACGTACGGTCACCAAGCGGGCGACGAAGTGCTGCAGGCGTTCGCGTCGATGCTCAAGCAGCAATGCCGCAAGAGCGACATCGCCTGCCGCTACGGCGGCGAGGAGTTCCTTGTGGTCTTTCCGGGGATGCAGATGAGCATGGCGGCCGAATGGGCCGAGCGAGCCCGCGCGGCCGTCGCCGAGGCCGAGATAGAGACCGGCGGCGGCACTCTGCGCATCACGGCCTCGTTCGGCGTGGCCGGTTATCCAGCCAACGGCGAGTCGTGGCACGAGGTCGTCGCAGCCTCCGACGCAGCCCTCTACTCCGCAAAGACCGGCGGCCGCGACCAGGTCAGACGCGCGCCGTTTCCACTCAGCGTATGCGATACGGGACCCCAGCAGACACCAACCGGCCAGAGTCAGAAGACAAGCGCCGATCCCCCGGCGCAATACGGCACACGCACGTAGCAGACGATCACGACAGCAGAGTACCGTGGAGGTAGTGGCATGACTCCAACATTCAGCGCCGATGCTCGCGACGGCGACCACATTGCTGAATCCCCAGAGAGGCTCGGCGCTGAGGTGGCGAGGCTTCGTGATGAACTCGAAAAGGCGAGATTGCAGAACGACCGCCTCACGCGCACCCTCCGCGATTCAGATGAGCGCTTCCGCGCACTGACCGAACAGTCGCTGGTGGGCATCGCCATCGTAGAAGGCACCCGCATCGCCTACGTCAACGATCGATTCGCCGAGACTTTCGGGTACGATCGAGACGACATGCTGAGTGTGGCGACAGTCGACATGGCCGCACACTCCAGCCGGCTGCGCGTCACGCAGTTCTTGCGCGATTCGCTGGCGGGCAGGGCGAATTCCAGCGTGCTCGAATTCGAAGGTCTGCGACGCGACGGTTCGACCGTACATGTCGAGCTTTCGGGGTCGCGCATGGAGATGGGTGGTCGAGTCTACGTCATATGCGTGGCCAACGATGTCACCACGCGCAAGCTGGCCGACCGCAAGGTCCAAGCCCTCAGCCGCCGCGTTGGCGAACTGGCGATATGCGACCCGCTCACTGGTCTCTACAACCGCCGCTTCATGGAGGCCTCGCTCGAACGCGAGGTCGTCGCCGCCGAACGCAGCGGCAATCCGCTCAGCCTGGTCGTCTGCGACATCGATCACTTCAAAGCCATCAACGATGCCTTCGGGCACCAGTCGGGCGATGAAGTGCTCAAAGCGTTCGCCTCGCTCCTCAAGCGACGCTGCCGGCGCAGTGACATAGCCTGCCGCTATGGCGGCGAGGAGTTTCTGCTCGTCTTTCCCGGCATGCCCGCCGACATCGCAACAACGTGGGCCGAGAAGCTACGGACGGCCATTGCGGGCGCCCGAGTCGCCAAGGGCGCGAGCAGCCTCAACGTGACCGCCTCGATCGGTGTGGCTACCTACCCGGTCAATGCCCGCTCGTGGCATGACCTCATAGCCGCGGCCGACAAGGCCCAGTACATGGCCAAGGCCGCGGGCGGAGACCAGGTCGTTGCCGCGGTGCCGGCCGGGGGGCCGCCCGTCGCCGACCCATCAATACTTGCCGCTCGCGCCGGATAACCCGACCGGTCTGCCGCAGCCATGGCGCGACGCCCGCTTCGCGGGGGGGGTCCGAGCGGGCCGGCGGCGGGCAAAACGACTCTCCCAACCGCCGGCGCTCACCGGCGCTCAACCGGCGTCCGACCGCCGAATCATCACTTGAGGAGCTGCTTCAGGTTCCACAGCACTTGGGCGACCTCGCCACGCGTCGCGTTGCCCGCGATCCAGGCGCTGGGATTGATGCCGGTCAGCACTCCCTGCAGAAGGCCGTTGTAGTCTGCTAGGCGGACGTTGGCCCCATGGTAGGGGTCGTCGTAGTTCTTGAACGGACCGTTGTAGTCCGCGTCGACAGCCTTAAGGTCGACGCCGGCATTTTGAGCCGCCCGCACAACCATGGTGATCATCTGCGCCTTGGTGATGTTGGCCTCGGGCGCGAACGTGGTGGCGGTCTTGCCTGCCGTGAGTCCGTTGGCCTTGGCGACCGCGATGTAGTCGTGCGGGTAGAGACTCGCCGGATCGTCGGGACCGCAGTCGGTGAAGGGTGGGTTGTCGTCCTGCCAGTCGGTCTCGGTGACAGGGAGCCCCATCGTGCCGACGATCATCTTGGCGAGATGCTTGCGCAACACTTCCCTGTCGACACCGAACGTGCCGTCGGGGTAGCCGCTGACGACGCCCTGGCCCGCCATGGCTGAGATGGCCGCGTAGTAGGGGTGGGTGGCGGGGACGTCGGAGAAGGTCCTGGCCGGCGTCGTGGTCGTCGTGGTGCCGCCGATTGACGTCGTGGTCGTGGTCGAAGCCGCGGTGGTGGTAGTGGTCGAAGCCGTGGTGGTAGTAGTGGTCGAGGCCGTAGTGGTAGGAGTGGCCAGCGGGATCGAAGTCGGCAACCTGACCCCTTCAAGAAACGCGATCGGTGACGAGAGATCGAAAGGGAGCCCCGATATTCCGGGGAACAGCCACTCTGCGAGCGTGCCGTCCGCCTTGAGTCCGGCGACCATGAGCATGCTGTTGTTCACGTCGATCCACTTGGTGGCCGCACCGAGCGGAGCCGGCGAGGTCGCGACGTCCTCGGTCATCCAGTCGAGTACGCCCCATGACCACAGCGATCCGTCTTGCTTGATCGCCAGTGAAGTGACACCACCCGCCGAGACACGCGCCCACTGGTTCTCCGACCCCACACGCGCCGGCACGAGGTGACCGACAACCTTGCCGTCACCCAACTGGCCCACCTCGTTGTCGCCCCAGGACCACAGCGATCCGTCGGCCATGACGCCGAGCGAGTGGGTGAACCCCGCGGACGCGCAGACCCATGAATTACTTGATCCGACGCGAGTGGGAACCAAGCCGTCAATCTTGGTTCCGTCGCCCAGTTGGCCCGCTTCGTTGTCTCCCCAGCCCCACAGGGATCCATCGGTCTTGATGGCAAACGTGTGGAACCATCCGGTGAAGACGGCCAGCCAATCGTTGGCGCTGCCGATGCGCATAGGTCGGACCCTGTCCTCGGTAGTGCCATCGCCAAGCTGGCCGCCCTCGCCCCAGCACCATAGCGAGCCATCGCCCTTGATGGCCATGGAATGCATGCCCCCGGCATACACCGTCGCCCAATCATTATCTGTGCCGATGCGGGTGGGCACCCACCGGTCGACCCCTCCGCCGTCGCCTACTTGGCCATACTCGTTCGAGCCCCAAGCCCAGAGAGAGCCATCGGACTTCACCGCGAGTGAGTGCACCAGGCCTGCCGCGACCGACACCCAGTCGGTGTCCGATCCGACACGGACAAAATCGAACTCCCCCATCGCGTCTGACGTGCCAAGTTGACCCGCGTCGTTGCTCCCCACAGCCCACAAGGATCCGTCGGCCTTTATGACGAGGATGTGGCCACCCCCAAAAGAGAATGTCGCCCTTTCGCGAGAGTTGAGCCCGGGCATGCTGGCCGCCGGCGCGACGGCCGCCCACACCAGAACAACCACGAGAAAGACGAGAATCGAGGCAGCGATGTACGGATAACGACGTTTGAGCAGCGAAGAGCCGGCACGAGATCCCGTCATGGATCATCCCCCCCAGTCGTTGTGGCAAAACGAAGACGTAATGACTCTAAGGCCTACCCGCGCTCGACGCAAGCCCCCATCGACTACGGAGCACGGCAGGGATCGCGATCACGCCGCCGTGGTCGCGGCGATCGCACGATGTAGTAGAGCAATAGCACGAGAGCCGGAATGCCCATCCACAGAAGCCCAAGCGGGTGCGAAAGACCCGCGTTAAGACTCAAGCCGGCGTCGGTCTCGAAGAGCGTCGAATCCCAGAAGCGCTTCTTGCCGATGCGTGGTGGCGGCGAGGCGGCCCGCAGGGCGGCGCGCTCTTGGCGGCTGAGAGTCGAGGGTACAGGTTCAGGCACC
>JAKAHF010000080.1 GCA_021815245.1 Actinomycetes bacterium | reverse complement strand
GCGGAGACAGAGGCGATACACCACCTTGGCAAGATGTCGGCATGCGGTCCGTGCATCGGGAGTGGAACTCATGGCGATGAGGGAGAAGGGTGACGGTGCGGGCAATGCCTTCGTGATCTTGGCGGACGAACTCGTGTCATACGTCGGAGGCATGGCTGAGGAGCGTCTCACGGCTGATCCATTCGACCTTGCGAGGAAGTTCGAGTATGCCGCCCTCGTGAGAGCGGTGCGTCTCGTCAGCGGGATGGCCGAGCTCCAGCGCCGTTGCTTTGCCGATGTCTCACAGGTTCTCCTTCGACCAGTTCTCGAGGGCTGGCTGATAGGGTCTTTCTTGGCGCTCAGTCCTAGTGAAGGCCTGCGAGTGCTATAAGAAGACGCCAAGTTCCAGCAGACGCGGATCACGGTTCCCGATTCACGGAACCTTGCGCGGCAGACCTGGTCCGCTGGGCCGTACCTACCCATCCTCCGGGAGGCGGAAGAGGCTCTGGGTCAGGTGAGTTCGGCTGCGAGGTGCCATAGACCTTGGTAGAAGGTCCGTGCGGCGACGCCTCCCTTGTGAACGCCCTGAAGGCTGGCTAGGCCCGGCGCCGTCGGTCGCGCGTGGGCGCTGTGAAGTGCCACATCACTCAGTGCATCTTGTCAACACGCCGTGTCGCTTCGCTGTTGAGACTCGCGGTGGTGAGCACTGCGGCAATCATCCAGAGAACTGCGGCGGCGACTCCGAGAATGCGCAGCGCGTCGATGAAGTGGCCTGGGTCTGTGGGGCTGGCGGCGATGACGCCGTAGATGGCGACGCCGAGGGCGGTTCCGGCCTGCCGAGCGGTGTTGTTGATGCCGCTCGCCAGACCCGAACGCTGTGCTGGCACGGACCGGATCGCTGTCGCGACGATGGGTGCAGTGAACAGGCCGACGCCGAGCCCGACTCCGAGCAAGGCGGGGATCAGTTGTAGGAACGCGCTGGTTGGGGTGACGAGCAACAGGCAGAGCTGACCGACGGCAGCAAAGATCGCCCCGGCAAACAGGACTGGACGGGGGCCGTGGCGGGCCGTCAATCTGCCCGCAAGCGGGGAGAGCAAAGCAATCGGAACGAACATCGGAAGTAGCAGGACCCCGGTCTCTAGAGCGCCGTAGCCGAGAACCGACTGGAGGTAACGAGTCAGCAGGAACAGCAGTCCATTGCTCGTCAGATTCATCAACAATGCGGACCCGTTTGCGACGGCGAACATAGGGCGGCGGAACAAGGTCAGCGGCACAAGTGGGACTGCCACCCGTCGTTCGACCAAGACGAAGGCAACGAGGGCAAGTGCCCCAGCCGCGCCTGCGATAGCCACCGCCCCCACATCGCTCCCCACAGCGATCACTGCGTACACAACGGCCGCGAGGCCAATCGTTCCCAACACGAGCCCGGCAAGATCGAGCCGCCTTCGAGGGTGCCCTCTGGGTGCTCGCACCCACACCAACACCCCGACCAGACAGATCGCAGTGACTGGAGGGTTGATCCAGAAGACCGACCTCCATCCCAGCCTCGAGACGAGCAGACCACCGAGCAGCGGACCTGTGGGCAGCGCCAGGGACGACACCCCGGCCCAGATCCCGAGGGCCCTTGCCTGGGCTGCCCGCTCGGGATATGCGTCAGCGATCGCTGCGATACTTCCCGGAAGCAACAGGGCAGCCCCTACGCCTTGGGCTGCGCGAGCCGCGATCAGCATCCCCGCTGACGGCGCGATCGCACAACCCAGCGACGCCGCTCCAAAGACGACCAGGCCAACGGCCACGACGCGACGGTGACCGAAGCGATCACCAAGTGCTCCACCAGCCAACAGAAGACTCGCCAACGCAACGGCATAGCCGTCCACCACCCACTGGATGCCAGTGGTCGTTGTCCTCAGGTCGGTGACGATTGTCGGGACCGCGACGTTGACTGCCGTCACGTCGAGAAGCACCAGGAACATCCCTGCGCACATCACCACCAGCACCAGCCCCGCCTTCTGTGCGGGTGCCGCAATCGCCGACACAGGTGATGTCTGAAGTCCTGTCTCAGTTGATGGTTCTTTCACGCCATCAACTATGCGGGTGGATCAATTCCATGACCGTGGAAGTGTCCCCGCGCCATACTGGATGTCATGACCGGTGCCGTTGCTCCAGGGGGAGATCTCGACATCGCAGCCGCCGCGAGCCTCTTCGCTGATCCAACCCGTGCTCGAGTCTTGATAGCGCTCAGCGATGGACGCGCACTGCCCGCCAGCGTGCTCGCTGCCGAGGCCGCCGTCACGCCGCAGGCTGCCAGCGCGCAGCTTTCTCGACTCACCGACGCCGGGCTGCTCACAGTCGAGCATTCCGGCCGACATCGCTACTACCAACTCGCTACGGACCAGGTCGCCACTGTTCTCGAGGCACTCGCCCAACTCGCGCCAATGCAACCCATCCGGTCCCTGCGCCACTCCACACGCGCCGCCCAGCTCCGCAGCGCTCGCACCTGTTACGACCACCTCGCCGGGCGTCTTGGCGTTCAGGTCACCCAAGCCCTAATCGACACCGGAGTGCTCGTCTCGTCTGACGGCATCTCTGACACTCGTCGCCGACCGGGTGATGTGCTCTCCAGTCAACTCCTCGGGCACCCCTATACGCTCGGCCCCAGCGCCGCCAAGATTCTCACCGGTCTCGGAGTCTCAACCGACCGGCTCACCGAAGATGACCACTCATCTCGCCGACCGCTACTGAAGTTCTGCCTGGACTGGTCGGAGCAAGAGCACCACCTCGCCGGACGACTCGGTGCGCAACTGTTGAGCGCGTTTGTCACTGCCGGATGGATCACTCGCACGCAGGGACAACGAGCCGTCCGGCTCAGTAACAGAGGCCGCCGCGAACTGCACGCCTGCCTCGGGCTCGACCTGCCTGCTCCCTAGCCTTGCCGCTGACTGTCCCAGAGCCGCGGCGCCTCCTCCGGCCTCACATGCGATTGCTGGAACGAGGCGCAGCGGATGACGCGGGGACCCCGCAATGGCTCCCAGAGACGGAGTCGAAGGGCTTGGCGACTCGGTCTGACCTGCCTATATGGCGCCGGCGGAAAGCCAGTCGTCGAAGGTGGTCGGCATGATTCGCGCATTGGGCCCCGGCAGCAGGACGTTGCCGGCCATGGCGACGTTGAACGGTCCCTCCCACGTGGGGACAAGCCGTACCGTACGTCCGCGAACGGCAAGCGTTCGGCGCGCCATATCGACGAGGTCATGAGTCTCTGGGCCGGCGATGTCGAGGCGTCGACGCTGGGGGGCGCCGAGCGCCGTCTCTGCCAGCACGGTGGCAACGTCAGCTGGGGCAATTGGCTGAATCAGCAACGGCGCTATGGTCGCGGCGCCGTCGAGTTCCGTCCGGTCGACGACCATGGCGGCGAAGTCGTGGAACTGGGTGGCCCGCACGATTGTCCAGGGGATCGCCCCGGTAGTCACGGCGGCCTCCTGGGCCAGTTTCCCGGCGTAGTGTGCGCTCCTGGCCGGTTCGGCCAAGCCGACGATCGACAGCACCACGTGGTGGCCTACACCAGCGTGCGCCTCGGCGGCGAGCAGGTTCTCCGTCACCCTCGTGAAGAAGCCGACAACTTCGTGAGCGTCTTGGGTGGGGATGTTGGTGGAGTCGATGACCGCGTCCACCCCGGTGAGGACCTCGTCAAGACCGTCTCCTGAGTACAGATCGATGCCGACCCTGCGACTGATCTCGACAACCTGGTGGCCAGCGCCGTTCAGCGCAGCGACAGTGAGCGAGCCGATACGCCCAGTGGCGCCGGCGACGGCAACCTTCTTCATCGACCCCGGGGTGGTCACAACCGAAGTTACCGCAGTCCCTCGCCGGGCTCGGCCTCTGTGGCCAGCTCTGGTGAGCCGCCCGCGTGCTCGGGGTCCTCGGCATCGTCCCCGGCCACACCCGCGAGCGCGCGCGGGGGCTCGACGGACGGTAGGGGGATGGAGGTGATCTGAGCGTGAGGCACTCGAGGATGGCGAGCGTGGTTGTGGTGCGGGCCAGCCGGGGGAGTCAGGTCCAGAAGGACCTGACGTGGTGGGCGAGGCGGGACTTGACGTCCCTCTGAGGTCCTTTCGGATCCCTCGCCCCCCTCGGGGGTGGCCCGCACCCGTGATGGGCTTCGGAGTAATCGAGTCGAGCGTAGTTCGTGAGGGCAGACCCTGGGAGTGTCGCGCCATCCAAAGTTGCCGGTCCGCATATCATGCAGTTGGCGACCCGGCAGCGGGCGGAGTGAAGAAGGAAGGCGCATTCTTCGTCACGACTTGCATGCCCTCCTTGTCCAGGAAAGCGGATCTGGCTCCACATACAGAAGTGGCGACGGTGGACTCTGAAGATTGGAGTCAAGGTCGATTCTGTGATCGATCGGACGGCTGAAGATGGGGCGTGCGGTTCAAAGAAGGCAACGCGCGAATGTCGAAACGCGTGGGTCGCGGTTCGAAGCAAGAGCAGATTCATCAGGCAGGTCGGGGCATCAAAGACTGACCGGTCAGAGCCGCTTTCGATAGGAGACTCTAAGGTGTTAGTAGCGACTGATTCAATGAGGAGTGCTGCAACCGTCGGTAGCGAGGAGGGAGGAGAATGAACAAGGAGTCGCTCATCGGCTCAGACCTTGTGCTTCTGCTCATGGCTGCACCAGGACAGGGTGGGGCCATGTCAGGCCGTGTGGACGGCATCACAAGGATGGAGAAGTTGCTCTATCTTGCGAGCCGGGAGTCCGATCTGCCCCAGCAGGTTATTGATCCTCTTGAATTCATCCCTTACAACTATGGTCCTTTCAGCAAGGCTGTCTACGAATCAGTCGATTTGCTTGAAGAGATGAGCCCTGCACTTGTGAAAGAAGAGCGCGTGCTGGACGGGTTGACCATAGACAATGAGACGGAAGCTGGACTGGGTACGGGTAGCACTGAGTATGTGGAGCGTCGTTTCGTGTTGACCGAGGAAGGGCGTCTCGTCGCTCAACTTCTCGCTCGCGAGAACCCCGAGGCCATGGAACTCCTAACCCGGATTAAGACCAAGTATGGCGGAATGACACTCAACCAACTGGTGCATTACGTTTACACCCGCTACCCCGAAGACACCATCAACTCGCTGATTCGTGATCGGCACCTGCCGTCTAGCCCAGGTTGACAGTCCAGCGCTCATGCCAACGACATTGCTGCTGTCAATGAGAGTAATTGCCAGGCAATCCATCGTGATTGACATGTCCATCGTGACCTGGATTAGCACAGGCATCTGGGCACTGGCCGCCGGCATCGTGCGGCGAGGATTCATGGCGAAGTCGCGCGTGCATGAGAACCTTACGGAGATGAGGACAGAGGCATTGACGTTGCTGAAAGCGGATCATCTCGTCCCAGTCCTCCGCGACATCGTCGCATTCGTCGCGAGCGTAGAGGGGCCCATCTCGAGGGATGAGTTTGGGCCTTCGACGGAGGATCGCATCCCAGCAGCCCTGAGCCGAGCTGATCTCGGAGCGCAGCGACAACGAGTCACCGAGATTGGTGGCGACGCTTCGGATCTTGACCGAATTCAAGACGAGATCGTCACTCTTCGCCATCGAGAAGGATGGGTGGCTGGGGCCTTTCTCGTTCCGTGGAGCGGGCTGGTATTTTGGTCTTCGGAGAAAGGAATCCGCCTGCCGCACAATCTCATCGGTGCTGATTTCGTCACCGTTGCCACTTGCTTTGGCTTCTGGCTCGCCGAAGTATTCGCGGAGCGGCGTGCCTCCAATCGGTTCATGGAGATTCATCGCACATACACCCGAGGCTTGTCGTGAAGCCAGTACCTACGTGCACGTGCGATGACCACCGAATGAATCCGCACAGTGTTCGGACCGTAGAGCGGGCCGAGGAAGCGAATCCAGTTGGGGATCAGGCGACTGGCTGCAATTGGGGAGTCCTCTCCAGACCGCTAACAGAAGTTGACTTGGTCGTGCAGATCCTGGGACATGTTCGCGACCTTGAAGCGACGTTTGGCGAGATCAACGGGACGGGAATGGAGATACGCACCCACGGCCGGAGTCGCGCGGACATTCTCCTTCTCGCAGACGACCTGGTAGCGGTCGAGGCCAAGTTGACGCACTGGAAGAGAGCGGTCGGACAGGCTGTCTTGAACACCACCGTGGTAGATCGCTCTTACGTAGCCATGTGGGGGGGGCAGTTGCCGCACGGCCTTGTTAATGCTGCTCGAGAGTACAACCTCGGTCTAATCGCAGTGCATCAAGACGGATTGGAGGAGGTCGTCCGGGCTGAGCCTGGCTGTCCGGATCCGACGGCAAGAGCTTGGGTTCTGCAGCGACTCGCGCAGGATATCGCGGACCACGAGGACAGGGGTGAGCGATGATCAAGCACTTGCTTGCCTACGGACAGAGCGACCAGGGCTCCTTCCGAGACCAACGTGTCGCACGTTGCTTCGACACCATGACGGTGCCTGGAACCATTGCGTCGTACTTCGAGGACGCCACCGCCGCATTCGTCCTGACCCTCGGCAAGCCGTACATGATCGACCCACGAACGCCACTTTTCCAGGACTCACTAGCGACGCCTCGCGCCTCGCACTACACCCTCGCAGCTTGGCACGGTGAAGCCGTGGCCGCTCGAATCCAGTCCGGTGAACCCTTTCCGGCGGACTTCTACACGACTGCAGTCGTGGACGAGTTGGTTGCGGAAGTTGTCGAGAGGCAGCGGAACTATGGGACCAAGGCTTCCGGAGTCGCCCCAAAGATGAACCGTTACCTGCGGCTGCTTGCCGAGGCTCGCGGCCAAACGATACCTGACGGAGCCTTGGATACTGGCCCGGCACCCGAGAGCGTTCTCCTTCCCTACTTCGCCGTCGATGATCTTGAGAGTACATGGTGGTCGGTCATGAAATCGGTGTGGCGGGCTGCTGCTCAACTCCCGAATCCATACGACCTTCACCCTGTGATCTGCGTGGGTGGTTCAGGGCAGTCCATGACGGATGACATCAATCTGCTCGACCGCGTTCTGCAAGAGCGGCCCGCCAATCTAAGCCCGCACCTGTTCTTTTGGGTCACCAATTTCGAGGAGCGCAGCGCCGACGAGTCCAGCCTGAGGAGGCTATGGGAGGTAGTTCAAGCGCACAAGATTGCTGGAGTGAACCTCGCGAACCTCTACGGCGGTTTCTTCAGCGTCTGCCTTGGCCTGGCAGGACTCGAAGCGTTTGGCAACGGTTTGGGATACTCAGAGTCTCGCCGATGGCCGGCGCTGGATGCCACCGGTGCAGCGCCAGCGCGCTACTATCTCGGCGATCTTCATACGTTCGTTTCACTGGCGACCGCTGCGCAGCTCACGCGCCTAGTTCCGCAGTTTCAATGCAAATGCGAGGTCTGTGAACGTTGTCGCAGGGAAGGCCGAGCCATAGTCGCAATGAACTACGCAGAGCTGAAGGCGCATTTCGCGCTCACAAGGGCCTGGGAGATCGAACTGACTGACACTGAGGGTGGGTCCGGGGTAGCAACTCATTTGCGGCAAGTACACGCAACCTATAGAGCCGCGGACTTACCATATGGAATTCGGGCTAACGTGGAATATCTGCTACGTTGGGCGTCAGTTCTTGAGCATTTTGGCACATAGCCCGTATGGCGTGATCGCCTAATGAAGTTGTTAGAAGTGGCGCAATGTAGTGTAGTGATCGCGATGATGAGGCCGGATAGGTGATCGCGCCTAGTCAGCGCAGTCGCCAGGATTTGCCGTGACAATGAGTCAATAGGCAAATTGGCTAACTCCATCCCTGTCAGAGTGACTGCTGGTACCAAGAGGGAAAGACTGGCGACCTTGAAG
>JAKAHF010000079.1 GCA_021815245.1 Actinomycetes bacterium | reverse complement strand
GACGTTCAAGACGCCGTCTTTGCCGCCCTTCTCGATGGCGTTGGCGATGACGTCGCCGCTCTAACGGTCGTCGGACGAGATGGTCGCCACGCGGGCGATGTCCTCTTTACCCGAGATCTCCTTGGCCATCGCCTTGATCTCAGCCACCGCTACTTCGACGGCCTTCTCGATGCCGCGCTTGATAGCCATGGGGTTGGCACCGGCGGCCACGTTCTTCAGGCCTTCGCGCACGATCGCCTGGGCGAGCAGTGTCGCCGTGGTGGTGCCGTCACCAGCGATATCGTTGGTCTTGGTCGCGACTTCGCGAACGAGCTGAGCGCCCTGGTTCTCGAAGACGTCCTCGAGCTCGATCTCACGGGCGATGGTCACACCGTCGTTGGTGATGGTCGGGCTGCCGAACTTCTTGTCGAGCACGACATAGCGTCCCTTGGGGCCCAGGGTGACCTTGACGGCGTCGGCGAGGGTGTTCACGCCACGCTCGAGAGCACGACGAGCCTCTTCACCATACAAAAGCTGTTTTGCCATAAATCCAGTCTCCTTTATTGATTACCCTAGGACTCAGCCTTGGGGCAGAATGCCGATGAGGTCGGTGGCGCGCACGACGAGATACTCGTCACCATCGAGCTTCAGCTCGGTGCCGGCGTACTTCGCGAAAACGACGATGTCGCCAGTGCTGACCGGCATGGGCATGAGCTTGCCGTTGTCGTCATACTTGCCGGGACCGGCCGCTACGACCTTCCCCTTCGACGGCTTCTCTTTGGCGGTGTCGGGGAGGACGATACCGCTGGCGGTCTTCTCTTCTTGTTCCAGGACCTTGATGACGACCCTGTCCTCGAGAGGCACTAGTTTCATGCACAACCCTCCTATGAGTCTTGTGTGTTGACTGACTTGCGCCCTCCACGGCCTCGCCGGGGAGAACGCGCTACACCTGTTTCGGAGAATTGGCACTCTCATGCCAAGAGTGCCAACCGGGGCATATGTTATGCGGAGACTCAGGTTTTGTCAATCGGCTGAGCGTTGTATTTGTGCCCGATCGCAAAGTCGGGGCCACCACGTGCGATCGACGCTTGGCACTTGCCCGGCTGGAGTGTCAGCGCCGGTCGCCGACAGGCCCTGAAGGCCCTAGGTCGCCTTCTGCGAAAGGGCGGGCAACCACTCCCCCAGTGCGAGCGAAGCCGACGCATCGACAGGCAGATACTCGGGATACTCGAGGCGTGGACCGGCCAGCGCCGCCGCGCCGATCATGGCCGCGTTGTCGGTGCAGTATCTGAAAGCAGGCACCACGACATGAAAGCCGGCCGCGCCACCCTCTTCGACCAGGCGCCTGCGCAGCAGCGAGTTCGCCGCCACGCCTCCCGCGATCGCGAGCGTGCGCACCTTCTCACGCCGGGCCGCCCCGACCGATTTCGAGACAAGGGCGTCGACTATGGCTTTGCGGTATGACGCCGCGATATCGGGGGCCCGCTCGTGCCGTTCCTCGGTCGACATGCCCCGCAGCAGATAGTACAGAGCGGTCTTGACGCCCGAGAACGAGAAGTCGGGCCGGGGCGAGCGTTTCAGTGCGACCGGAAAATCGAAGGCGTGCGGGTCGCCCCTCTCGGCCAACTCGTCGAGCTCCTTGCCCCCTGGATAGCCGAGGCCGAGCAGCCGAGCCCCCTTGTCGAAGGCCTCTCCGGCCGCGTCGTCGAGCGTCTGCCCGAGCAATCGGTAGCCGGCCTTGTCGTCGACCCGGATGAGCGAGGTGTGTCCTCCGGAAGCCACGAGGGTGACCATCGGAAACGGTGCGTCGGCATCGGCCAGCCATGCAGCCGCGAGATGGCCGTGCAGGTGGTTCACGGGGAACAGAGGCAGCCGCCTCGCCCAAGCGATGGCTTTCGCGGTCTGCACGCCGATGAGCAGGGCACCGATCAGCCCGGGACCAACGGTGACAGCCACGCCGCCAAGATCGTCGATGCCGCACCCGGCCTGCCGCAAGGCCTCGGCGACCACGGCAGTCATGCGTTCCACGTGGGCCCGACTCGCCACCTCTGGCACCACTCCCCCGTAACGCTCGTGGATGGAGTCCTGATTGTGCGAAAGCGTGGAGAGCACCTCTCCCGAAGGAGACAGCACCGCGGCGGCCGTGTCATCGCACGATGATTCAATGGCGAGAAGAGGGCCCGGCAGCTCATCGCCGCCCAGGCCACGCACAGACGGCCCCGCCTCCGCTTCCGGTTTGCGCAACATCACAATCGCATCCTCACCGGTGTCTGGATAGTAATGACGCCGCCGGGCCAACCTTGAGAAGCCGTACCGCTCGTAGAGCGCGATGGCGGCTTCATTGCGATCCCGCACCTCGAGCACCGCCGGTTTGGCCTCACGCATAGCCGCGCCCAGAAAGTCCTCTAACAGCCGGCTGCCGACCCCCTGACGCCGGCGCCGCACCGTGACCGCGATGTCCACCAGGTGCCACTCGTCGGGATAGCGTCTGCCGAGTGCGAAGCCGACGAGTTCACCGGGCTCCGCTACCGCGACCTTGGTCCACCCCAGCTCGGTTCTCAGCTCGTCGGCGATCATATCCCGCGTCCACCCCTTGGTGAAGCACTCCGCCTCGAGGGCCACGACGGCGTCGAGATCCCCCGACGTCATCGGTCGCAGCGACACTTCCAAGGCGCTACCTTGCCTCTCTCTTGGCGGGGGAGGCCGATGGTTCCGACCAGGGGTCGCGCATCTTGGTGATGTGGATGTCGGCATCGGGGGAGCGCACGTAGATGGGCTTCACCAACTCGGGTATGCCGTCGACCCGGCCTTCGAACGCGCCCGCCAACCAAGGGGCCAGCCTGTCGCCTTCGGGCCCCTCCCCCGGCTCGACGAGCAACGACTGCCCCATCACCAGCCCCACCGCATCCACCTGCCGGGTGCGCACCTCGATCGTTCCGCCTAGACCCGCCACAAGCTCGGCGTCTTCGGTGACGACCAAGATCGCCCCTTGGGGTCGAGCGCCGCCCACGAGCCGTTCCGCCAGCTCCACGGGATCGCACGCCGCGAAGGCTTCCGATCTCACCCACTCCCGTCCCGAGTCGCCCCTGTGGTACACCCCATAGAAGACTTGACTACGCCGGGCGTCGACGACAGGCACCACGGTGCGGGGCGCATCCCCCGGCGCCAAAGCCCGCAGTGCCGATGCGGTGAGCGCCGAAAGGGTGCTGATGCCCGTCACCGGCACGTGCAGCGCGAGACCCAGCGCCCGGGCGGTCGCCACCGCGATGCGTACACCGGTGAACGTGCCCGGACCAGTCCCCACGACGATGGCGCTGAGGTCCACGGGGGCCAGTCCGACTTCTTGGAGCATCGCCTCGGCCATGCCCAGCAGCAGCTTGGCTTGGTTTCGATTGTCGTTCTCGTGCCGCTCGGCCAGCACCTCCCAGTCCGTGCAACGCGAAGCGTGCGGGGCAGTCGCCCTCAGTAGGGCGGCGCCGCAGGTACGGGTGGAGCCGTCGAGAGTGAGGATCACCGGAGTCTTCATGTCAGGCCGCGGCCTCCCAGCGGGAGAAGGCCTCATCGGTATGGGCTTCGATGGAGAGAGCGCGTTCGTGAAGTGACTCGTGGTCGAGGCGGATGACCCAGGTCGGCCGGCCGAGCCGGCCCAGCCCCGCCTCGGGCCACTCGACGAAGGTGATCGCATCGGGACGTACGTACTCCTCGAGAGCCAACGCGTCATCCTCTCCTATCTCGTCCAGCCGGTAGAGGTCGAGGTGCTGCACCGTGATGCGTCCCTGGTAGATGTTGGCGATGGTGAACGAGGGGCTTCTCACCGCATCGGTGACCCCCAACTCGGCGGCGACGGCTCTGATGAGGGTCGTCTTGCCCGCCCCCAAGGGGCCGTGCAGCAGAACAAGGTCGCCCGGACGCAATGCCCGGGCCAGACGCACGCCTATGCCCTCGAGTGCGCGTTGCTTCACCCCGCTGCCGCGGAAGACGACGTGCCCGCTCTCATTCACCACAGGTGTAGTTGCTCCGTGCGCGGCTGCGGCTCCCCGTGGTGCGGCGGCGGCACCGTAGCCGCCGGCCGGGCCGCTGTCGCGGGCTCTTCGAGCGACTCCGCGGGTTCGCACTCTACGGCAGACCCGCGCGCGAGAGCGTCGGGGCCCCGCTCGAGTAGCCGGCGCAGTTTCGCGAAATCGTCGACCAGCACCTGCTTGTTGGCGGGCGTGTAGAGGGCGGCGGCCGGATGAAAGACCGGAAAGATCACCGTGTCTACGCCGCCGAGTGTGTGCTCCTTCGCTTTGCCGTGGATGGCCGTGATGCTGAGCTCGGTCTCGGCGAGCAACTTGGTGGCGAACCTGCCGAGCGTGCAGATGACACGCGGCCGGATGATGGATATCTGCTCGAGCAGATGCGGGCTACAGGCCGCTATCTCCGCAGGAGCCGGATCGCGGTTCTCAGGCGGCCGGCACTTGACCACGTTGGCAATGTAGACGTCGGCCCGCGTCAAACCGATGCCGCCCAATAACTCGTTGAGGAGTTTGCCGGCGGCCCCGACGAACGGCTCTCCTTGTCGGTCTTCGTGGAAACCGGGTCCCTCTCCCACGAACAACAGCCGGGCTGTCGGGCTACCGACGCCGAACACGACCTGCGTGCGGTGCTCGCACAGACCGCATTTGCGGCAGTCGGCGAGCGATTCGGCGAAGGCGCTCAGCGCCGCCGCCGTCTCCTCTGGGCTCATGGTGCTCTCGTGGTCGTCCATGACCTAGAGAGTAGCAGACACGCCGCCTTCGGCTCCTCGCGTTGTGCTCCGACTCACCTGCTGTTATGCTACGCGCGCCGAGCGCGGGTCGTGCGTTGCACACGGTCGACGGACCGCCTACCTTTGGAGACGGAGCCGAGAGCCCAGCGATCGCCTCTGCGCGGCGGCACCATACAGCACGCCGTGTCTGGTATCTGCTCAGCTTGCACCGTGCGGGCCCAGAACTGGAACAACAGGCAGGACTACATAGATACTTGCATCACATCGCTACGCTTCGCGGTGGTTGGCGCAGGCCGCCTGGGTGCGAGCCTCGCTCTCGCCCTGCGCGATCGGGGCGCTCACCTTCTGGCCTTCAGTGCCGCGACTCCCGAGGGCAGGCTTCGCGCCGAGGGCTGGCTCGGGGGCAAGGCTTCCGGCTCCCTTTCTGAGATCACGGCCGCCGACGCCGATCTCTACTTGCTCACGGTGCCTGACCGCGTCCTACCCGATGTCGCGACTGAGCTCGCCGCTCTTCTGACGCAGCATGTCCCCCGCGTTCGGCCGGCGCAGGCCGGCGAGCTTCCTGGCGCCGGCAATCGTGTCGTCGTCGCTCACACGAGCGGCGCGACTTCGGTGCGAGTGCTCGATGGCTGCCGCGCCGCAGGCGCAGCCACACTTGCGTTTCATCCGCTGCAGACATTCAGCGAGCCGGCGACCGGGCGTGCCCGCTTCTCGGGCGCCGCGGTCGCCCTCACTCCAGGCCCGTCCGATCTCGATGACGCCATCGCGGCAGACTCACACACCGTCGAAGCAGCCGAATCTGTCGCGTCAAAACTCGGTTTTGCCGTAGCGAGCGCCCTCGGGGCGCGCCCATTCGTCTTGCCCGACGAGAAGCGCTCGCTGTACCACGCGGCAGCGACGGTCGCCTGCAACTACTTGGTCACCCTCGAGCATCAGGCCGAGCGCCTCTTCGTGGCCGCCGGACTTCCCAGAGACGAAGCGCTCTCCATGTTCCTGCCCCTGGTCGAGGCAACGCTCGACAACGTTTCGGCGCAGGGCGCGGTCAAGGCTCTTACGGGCCCGCTCAGCCGAGGCGACGTCGAGACAATCTCGAGACACCTCAACGCGCTTGAGTGCGACGCACCCCGATTGCTGCCGCTCTACCGGTCTCTTGGACTGGCCACGCTCGACATTGTCAGAGCACGCGACGAGGTCTCGGCGGAGACCGTGGCCGATCTCGAAGCCCTTCTCGACGACCCGACCCGACAGCGCCGACCCGGCGCGTAGCAGAAACGCCACCACACAGAGAGAGGATCCAGTCATGACACCTGGCAGCGAGGTCACCGGCACAGCGACCGTGGTGACCGAACGCATCCACTTCAACTCCAAGGGCGACGCGGACATGATCAACCTCACAGCCGATGTCCGCCAGATCGTCAAAGACAGCGGCATCGCCGCCGGAGCGGTGACGGTGTTCGTGCCCGGAGCCACCGGTGCCATCACCACGCTCGAATTCGAGCCGGGGGTCGTCCAGGACTTCGCCAACATGTTCGACCGCATCATCTCCCCTGAGTGGCATTACGAGCACAACGTCACCCATCCCGACCACAACGGCCACGCCCATGTGCGGGCCGGCCTGCTGGGCCCCTCGCTCGTATTCCCCATCGAGAACAGCGAGATGTGCCTGGGACGCTGGCAAGAGATATGCTTCGTTTGCTTCGACAACCGCCCCCGCGAACGTACCGTGGTCGTTCAGATCCTCGGTGTTCGTTAAGAATCATCTTTTCTAGTCCAAGGAGGATGGCCCGATGAAACCGGTACTCCAGTTGGCTCTCGATTTCGTCGACCTGCCCCGTGCGCTGCAGGTGGCCGAAGAAGCGGTCGCCGGTGGCGCCGACTGGCTCGAAGCCGGCACTCCCCTCATCAAGAGCGAGGGGCTCGAGGCCATCAGGACCATCAAGTCTCGTTGGCCTGATCGCGTCATCGTCGCCGATATGAAGACCATGGACGCCGGTCGCGCCGAGGTGGAGTGCGCGGCCAAGGCCGGCGCGCGGGTCGTCGGCGTGCTGGGCGCGGCATCCGACGCCACCATCAAGGAATGTGTCGAGGCGGCCCGCAACTACGGCGCCGAGGTGGTCGTCGACATGATCCAAGTGCCCGACGTAGTGGCTCGGGCCAAGCAGGTCGAGGAGTTCGGCGCCAACTACGTCGGCATCCATCTCGCCATCGACGAGCAGATGCAGGGCAAGACCCCCTGGGACACGCTGAGAGAAGTCGCCACTGCCGTCTCGATTCCCATCGCCGTGGCTGGAGGCATCAACTCCGAGACGGCCGCCCTCGCGCTTGAAGCGGGCGCCTCCATCGTGATCGTCGGCGGAGCCATCACCAAGGCGGCCGACGCCACGGCGGCCACCCGCGCGGTCAGGCAGGCCATGGACACGGGCGTCGCGGTCAAGTCGGAGTTCTTTGTGCGGGCCACCGGGCCTGAGATCCGCGACATCCTCACCCGTGTCTCGGCGGCCAACGTGTCGGACGCGCTGCACCGCAGCGGCGACCTGCCGGGCATGCGGCCGGTATCGCCGGGCCTGAAGATGTGCGGACCGGCCGTCACGGTGCGCACCTTTCCCGGCGACTGGGCCAAGCCGGTCGAGGCCATCGATGTCGCCCAGCAGGGCGATGTGCTTGTCATCGACGTGGGCAACATCCTGCCGGCGGTCTGGGGTGAACTGGCCACCAACTCGGCCATCCAGCGCGGCGTCGCCGGAGTGGTCATCAATGGCGCGGCCCGGGATACCGGCGACATCCGCGCTCTGGAGTTCCCCCTGTTCTCCACGCTCATAAGCCCCACGGCCGGTGAAGCGAAGGGCTTCGGCGAGATCAACGTGCCCATCAAGATAGGTGGAGTCGCGATCTCGCCGGGCGACTGGATCGTCGGCGATGACGACGGGGTCTGCGTCATCCCCAAGGACAAGGCGGTGGAGTACGCAAACCGCGCGATGGATGTGCTCGAGAAGGAGAACCGCATGCGGGCCGAGATCCTTGCGGGCAGCACGCTCAGTAAGGTTGGCTACCTCTCCCGCTGGGAGAAGAAGTAGCCGCCATCCGCCTCAGACCCTCCCGGCTGCGGCGACGCCCGTCCGGGCCGGAAGGGTCTG
>JAKAHF010000078.1 GCA_021815245.1 Actinomycetes bacterium | reverse complement strand
CTGAAAGGAGAGCGTAGTGCGCGATTATTCAATACTCGAGAGATTCGACTTCGAGCGCAAACCTGTCGGCATCAGCTTCTCGCTCAAGAAGCCGGAGGGCATCAGACAGTTGGACAAGGACCTCGGCGTCTGCGAGATGTTCAAGGAGGCCCAGACGAGCGCCCCCTTCTACGCCGCGGTCGAGAACGTGCAGTGCGGCACCCAGGTCATGGGCATGGCCGGCTTTCCGCCCGTGATGCTGAGCGGGCAACTCGGCGCCGAGTTCTGCATGTTCAAGACTCCCTCGGCCAACCGGCGGGTCTACGACTACGTGCCGGTGCTGCCGCGCGACACGGTGCGCTACATCACCCACGCCGCGCTCGACCAGATGACGTTCGACCCCGACATACTCATGATCACGGCGGACGCCGCTCAGGCGGAGGTTCTGTTGAGAGCGAGCAGCTACTCCGACGGGCACATGTGGAACGCCAAGGGCTCCACGTGTCTGGCCTGCGCCTGGTTCTACGCCTACCCATACCTTTCGGGCGAGTTGAACTATGGCATCAGCGGTCTCGGTTTCAGCATGAAGGCCCGGCAGGTATTGCCCGACGGCCTGATCATCATCGCTATGCCCGGAGAGAAGCTGTCGATGCTCCTCGAGAACCTGGGCGAGATGGAGTGGCAGCCCGAATGGTTCAAACTCGGCAGGGACGGTTTCGTGAACGCCGTGAAAGACCTCGAAGCCCGTATCTCGAAGGAGTTTCCGCCCGATCTCGTCTGGGCTGAATAGACGAAAGGGGGCTTTTCAGTCGGTGAGATCGCCGTCTGAAAAGCCCCCTCGCTCATACCTCTAGCCAAGTGACCCCGTGGACTGGGATCAGTTGCCCACCATCAAGCTCGGCAACCAGAGCGACAACTGCGGGAAGGCAGCCAGCACCGCCAGGAACACGAGTTCGTAGACGAGAAACGGTGCCACACCCTTGATTATCTGCATCGTGGGGATGTTGAAGATCGTCCGCACCGCGAAGAGGTCGGTGCCCATCGGTGGTGTGATCAACCCCACTTGCGTGTTCACGCAGAACAACACCGTGAACCAGATCGGGTCGAAGCCCAGGCTTTCGATGAGCGGGATCCAGATCGGGATGGTCAGCAGAGTGATCGTGATGGGGTCGAGTACGCATCCCAGAATCAGCAGGATGACCATGATGATGGCGATCACCCCGTAGGGCGGGATGCTCGACGAGGCCACCAGCTCTTGCAGGTTGGAGGTGATATTCGTGCTTCCCAGCACGTAGGTGAAGAAGTTGGCGGCGAAGATGATGAACAGGATCATCCCGTTGATCATCGCCGCTTCTTTCAACGCCTCCCTGAGTTGCTTCCAGCGCATCTTGAAGAAGACAATCGCGATGATGAGCGTGACGACGACGCCCACCCCGGCCGTCTCGGTCGCGGTGCCGACACCGCCGTAGATGCATCCGAGGATGCTGCCCATGACAACGATGATCGGCCAGACGTGCAGCAGAGACCTCCACCGCTCGGCCCAAGGCACTTTGTATCCCTTGGGGGCCAAGCCGGGTTTGACGTAGGCCATGACCACGGCCGGGATCGCCAGGAAGGCCATCATCATGATGCCCGGGATGATGCCGGCGATGAAGAGTTTGCCTATCGAAAGGCCGGCTATGCAGCCAACGATGATGAACGTGGCGCTGGGCGGAATCAACGGGCCCAGCCCGCCTCCAGCGAGGAGTGCCCCCAAGCTGAAGCCTCGGTTGTATCCCTGGCGGTCGAACTCGGGGACCGCCACCTTGCCGACCACGATGATGGTGGCCGCGCTCGTACCCAGGGTCGCGGCGAGTACGCCCTCGCCGATGATCCCTGCCGCAACCAGGCCGCCTCGTATCCTCGAGAGCCAGTTGGCGGCGGCCTTGAATACCCCTTCACCCATGCCTGACGACGCGATGATCGTGCCGAGGAGCACGAACATAGGCAGCGCCGTCCAAGAGAGATTGAACGCGGTGCTGAAGGGTGATGCCCCGGCTTTCTGCAACGACGCTGGTCCGTAGCCGAGAAGTGCTCCGGCGATGCCGGCGATGCCCAAAGAGTAGACGATGGGCACGCCGATCATCATCAACACGAACAGCGCCGCGACGACGATGCTACCGGTGATTGCTGGGTCCAGCCCCATACCTTATCCTTCTTGGAGCGGTTTCGATAACGCTGTCAGAACCTCTAGTCTTCGACCTGAACTGATGCTTGCTTCGGGTCGACAGGCGGACGCTCTGGATGGAGTGCCGCGGCATCGGTCTTCGCGGCATGGTCTTCAAGTTGGAGTCTGAGGTCCTCGCGGACCGTCCCTCGCACCAGATGCATGATGGCGTGCACGAGTTGAGACACCAACGTGAGCCATAGCCACGCCATACAGATCGGCACCAGCAGCTGCATGGGCCACAGTGGTTCTTGCCATGCCGACTGGCTGCTCTGGCCGACCGAGAGCGAGTAGAGGAAGATCCCCCAGCTCTTCCAGATCACGATGGCGACGAACACCAGCCCCAGAATCGTCGTGAAGATATCGCCGATCAGGTTCTGCCATTTGGTGGAGAAGTGCGAGAGGATCCAGTCGACTCGCAGATTGCGTCTCTGCCATTGGATTCCGGGCAACGCCAGGAGTATGCAGGCCACGAGGAAGATGATGCTCATCTCGTAGGTATACGGGTCGGGGTTGTTGAAGATGTAGCGCTTGCCAACCCCGTACGTGGTGAGAAAACCGATCAGCAAGACCAGGATGCCGCTGACGACCATGGCCCAGTCGCCTACCCTCTCGACCACCCTGTCTGCGATTATCAAGAATCTCTTCACAGTTGACTCCTACCCCTATGGCCCGCCGTTCAACGGCGGGCCATAGGAGGCGCAGACGCGGTTAGTCCTTGTAGGGGTACTTCTCGTCGAGCTCGGAGGTGACCTTCTTCACCTGCTCGGCGGTGGCCGGGTCGACCCCGCCCAGCAGTTCGTCGTCGTAGGGCTTCAGTTTCTCAGCCCACGTGGCACGCTCAGCGGCGGGCAGGGGGTAGACGGTCATGCCCAGCTCGCTGGCCATCTTGTCGTAGTTGGTGTGATACAGGGATATCATCCTCGCGTTGATGGCCGCCTGAGCGTCCTTGCCGCACTTGTCGAAGGCGGCTTTGACGTCATCGGGCATGGCGTTGTAGACGTCGAGGTTGATCCACGCGCCGATGCTGGCCGGCGTCAGATATGCCCTGGTGATGTCCTTGGCGACTTCGTTCAGCTTGAACATGATGACCATGGAGCCCGACTGCAGGGTCGCCACGATGACCTTCTTCTGCAGGGCCTGGTAGCCCTCCGAGAAGTCCATGGCCACGCCGGCGCCACCCAGCAACTCGACGACCTTCGCGGTCACCGGGGAGATGGTCTGGCAGAGCAGGCCCTTCCAGTCGGCCAAGCTCTTCACCGGGTTGACACTGATGATGTCGAGACCCTGGCAGGTGAAGTTGACGACGGTCTTCATGTTGTGCTTCGCCGCCAGCGCCTTGTCGTAGATCGGCGTCATCATGACGTTGTACTCGGCGTCGGCCTCGATGCTGTTGACGGCGAATGGCAGCTCGGCCAGGTTGAACTCGGGCACGATGCTGCCGAAGACGGCGGTCGGCCAGCCGGCGATCTCGACGCCGCCGGTACGGACGGCCTCGAAGCTATCGGGCAGGGCGAGCAGCTGGCCCGCCGGATGCAATTCGATCTTGTACTTAGTCTGTGCAGCGTTGAACTTGTCGATGAACTCCTGCTGGAACGCGTCGGTGACGGGGTCACCGACCGGCCACGGCACTGCCATGCGCAGCACCTTGGCGTCGCCCGCGGGAGCGGTCGTTGTCTCGGTCGATCCCCCAGCTGCCGCTGTGGTCGTGGTGGTTCCACCACAGGCAACTATGAGGCATGTCAAAGATACGAGAAGCACCATCAGAACTAGAATGAACAGTGACTTTTTCATCACTCTCTCAACTCCCTCCGCTCCTCATGACTCAGTAGTCCCAACTGCCACGAAATTGCTGGCGGCCCAACCTCCTTTGCTGGCACGCGTTTGTATGGATCTCACCCTGCAGGTGCATGGACAAGAAGTGCTGCCGACGGCAAGAACAAGCACGAAACGAGAAAGGGAAGTCGCGCGCGGGCCGCAGACGAGGCCGGCGAAGACCGCGTGTCTGCCACTGTGTAGGTACGCGCCAATAGCCTCTCCCTCTTGTGTACGAACCACGAACGGCACACTGGGGAACACGTACCACGGCCTACCGGCTGACCCCATCCATGACAACCGACGAACAGGCCGCGCTCGTACACCATAACGCGGCAAACGCCCGGCGGTCAAGAATTTACTTAATCTTTATTTAACGAGTTGGTTGCGCCTCGAACCGCCTGTAAAACAGCGCACTTCGGGGCCGCAACCCCAACACGCATGGGGTCGGAAAGCAGTGGCTTTCCGACCCCGCCGTGCTCGGCGCGCTGAGTGGTGCAGTAGTGTCCGGGCCTACGCCCCTACTACCACCGGCTGTTTGCCTGGGGAGACCAGTCGCCCGAGGATCTCCTCGTCGAGCTCAACTCCGAGGCCGGGACCGTCGGGCGGATAGAGGAAGCCCTGCTCGTAGCGGGGAGGCTTCTTTGCGAGGTCGTTCTTGAGAGGTCCGCTCACGGTGTCATAGACGTTGAAGAGGTTCAGTGGACCGATCGATTCGTGCTCGATCCTTCCCATCCAGGCGGTCGCTCCAAGGAAGGCGGCTTCCACGGCGGCGCCGAGACCGGTGTTGATCATGCAGCCGCACATGACCGGCAGATTAGCGGCCTGGGCTACCGTGACCCAGCGCCGCGACTTGAGGATGCCGCCCGCCTTGGGCACCTTGAGGAAGAAGCCGTCGACGGCGTCCTTCTCGATAAGCTGCACCAGGTGTCCGAGCTCTGCGGCCGATTCGTCGGCGAAGATGGGCACGTCGACCTTGCGGCGCAACCGCGCGAGGCCGTCCTGGTCCCACCAGGGTACGGGCTGCTCGGCGATGAGCACGTCGTACTTCGCCACCCGCTGAAGCACGTAGAGGGCCTCGTTGTACATCCAGCCGCCGTTCGCGTCGATCATGACCTTGACATCGCTCCCCACGGCGTCACGGAGTGCCGCCACCATCTCGACGTCTTCGGCCGGGGTGCGGGCTCCTACCTTGAGCTTGAGGCCCCTGAAGCCGGCGGCAACGAGAGCCCGGCCCTCAGCCTGGACCTCCTCGTCGGTGCCCGACGACATCACAAAGGCCAAAGGGATCTTGGGATTGGAGAGACCGCCCAGCAGCTTGTAGACCGGCACCCCGAGTGCCTTGCCCATGAGGTCGTGAAGGGCATAGTCGACAAGAGCCTTGGAGTGGTTGTTCGCGCGGGTGGCCTTGTCCATCTTGGCGACGATGGTCTCGATGTTGAACGGGTCTTCGCCCACCAGGATGTGCGGGCCGAAAACGTTCGTCAGGTTGTACATGATCGAGTCTTGGCTTTCGCCCATGTACCAGAGGGAGGTGTCGCCGGTCTCGGCGATGCCCGTGACGCCTTCGTCGGTGTGGAGCTTGAGCACGACCCCGTCGGCCTTGGTGACCGCCCCGCCCGACATGATCATAGGTTTCACAAAGGGGATGGATACCGGGATGCACTCGACTTGGGTGATCTTCATTTCGCACCTTTCCGACCTACGTAGATTGAAGTTGCTCGTTGCCCAGTCCGTTGTCGGTCAGAGGTCTGGATCTCTCGGTTTTCTGGTCAAAGACTTCTGGCTTCCCAGATAGGTCGCCGGCAAAAAAGTGTAGCGAAGCTAAGCCATCTGTGCCACAAAATAGTTAAGGCGAGTTATGCTTTAAGCGATTCAGACGATTTCGAGGGAGCGGCCTGGGTCACGCAACGCGCAACCGGCACACGGGAATGGATGGGAGCGAAAGGGGGCGTCGATGTTGCTTGAGGGTCGAGTGGCAATCGTGACGGGCGGAGCGAGCGGGATCGGCAGGGGGATTGCCGAACGCTTCGCGCGAGAGGGGGCCAAGGTGGTCATCGCTGATATCGCGGCGACCAAGACCGAGGAGACGCTGCGGGCGATCGAGGCCGCAGGCGGCAAAGCCATGGCGGTGCGGTGCGATGTGACGAGCGCCGACCAGATTCGGACCATGGTCGAAGCGACGGTCTCGGAGTTTGGCACGGTCGACATCTTGGTCAACAACGCGGGCGCGCTCCTTGGCGGAGTCCATACGCCCTCGAACCTCGCCGCCATCACCGACGAGGCCTGGGACCGCACGCACAACCTCAACCTGAAGGGCGCCTTCATGTGCAGCAGAGAAGTCGCGCCTCGCATGCAGGCCAACAAGTACGGCAAGATCGTCAACATATCGTCGATCGGAGCCGTGCATCCCCCGAAACCGACCGCCCACTACAACTCGGCGAAAGCCGGCGTACTCGGGCTCACCTACGACATGGCGACCGAGTTCGCGCGCGACAACATCACCGTCAACGCCATCATGCCCGGCCCGATCCGCACGTCGTTCTACGACGAGACCATAGGCGCGCTCAGCGCCGAAGAGAAGGATGGCTTCTTCGGCATGATCGGAACAGAGGTGCCGATGCAGCGCATCGGCACGCCGGAGGACATCGCGGGGGCCGCGCTCTTTCTGGCGTCGGACCTCTCGGCATACGTGACCGGCGTGGCTCTGCCGGTCGCGGGCGGACTAAGCTGACCACTCAAGGAGGCATACATGGGCTACGGCGCGATGGAAAGAATCCTCTGGGCGGACCTGTCGACCGGAGCGATTCGAGACGAGGTCATCGACGAGAAGACCTTCAGGAAGTACCTGGGCGGATACGGGCTCGGGGCTCACATACTGTTCGACCGGCAGAAACCGGGCGTGGATCCGCTGGGACCCGAGGCCACACTCGGGTTCGTAACCGGCCTCCTGACCGGCACCGACGCGGTCGGGGGCTCGCGCTACATGGTGGTCGGCAAGTCGCCGCTCACGGGAGGGTGGGGCGACGCCAACTCGGGCGGAGACTTCGGACCCGCACTGAAGTTCGCGGGCTACGACGCGGTGTTCGTGACCGGGGCTTCGAAGGGCCCCGTGTATCTGCACATCGACAACGGCGTCGCGATGCTGAAGGATGCGACACGCTTTTGGGGACTCGACACCTTCGAGACCGAGGAGGCTCTACGGGCCGAGCATGGCAAGGACACGCAGGTGGCGTGCATCGGCCCGGCCGGCGAGAAGCTCGCCCTCATCGCCTCGGTGATGAACAACAAGGGCCGCGCGGCCGCCCGTTCGGGGCTCGGCGCGGTTATGGGCTCCAAGAAGCTCAAGGCCATAGCCGTGCAGGGCGACCTCAAGCCGTCGACGTTCGCCTCGACCGAGGAGCTCCGCGAGATGCGCAAGCGGCACGTGGGCGCGCTGTCAGGGCCGTATCCGATACTGCACGCAACGGGTACTCCGGGCATCTACGACATCATGTGCAAGATCGACGAAGCACCCGCTCGCAACTGGAGAGGCGTGGCCGAGTTCGACTCGCCCAACTTCGCCGACTGCCGTGCTGAGAAGGTCATCGAGAAGCAGGCGCGCCGCTACGCATGCTGGCGCTGCCCCATCGCGTGCGGCGGCATCATGAAGGCGGGTACGGGCGACTACGAGTATCCCGAGGGAGCGCACAAGCCCGAATACGAGACCATGGCCATGTTCGGCAGCAACCTCTGCAACGACAACCTCGATTCACTCGTCGTCGCGAGCGACATCTGCAACCGTCTCGGCATGGACACCATCTCAGCGGGGGCCTGCGTGGCCTTCGCGATCGAATGCCTCGAGAACGGCATCCTCTCCCCCGAGGAGACGGGCAT
>JAKAHF010000077.1 GCA_021815245.1 Actinomycetes bacterium | reverse complement strand
CGCCCTTAAGAAGGCCGACATGGGCATCGCCATGGGCACCGGCACCGCGGCGGCCCGGGCGGTCTCGCAGTTGGTGCTGGTCGACTCGCACTTCGCCACCCTGCCTGGAGTGGTCGCCGAAGGCCGGCGTGTCACAGCCAACATCGAGCGCGTCGCCAGCCTGTTCACGAACAAGAGCGTGTGGGCCGCGGTGCTGGCACTGGCGGTAGCCGCCGTGGGCGTTTCGTACCCCATCCTGCCCCGGCATCTGACGGTCATCGATTCCCTGACCATCGGCGTGCCCGGCTTCTTCCTCGCTCTCGCGCCCAACTTCCGGCGTTTTGTCCCCGGGTTCGTCTACCGGGTGGCGCGATTCGTGATCCCTACCGGCATCCTGACGGCGATCACCATCCTCGCTTCGTATCTGCTGCTGCGTGAGATCGGCGCCACGGTGGCTGAGGCGCAGGTCATTGAGACGATCGTCTTCACGGTGATCGGCCTGCGCGTGATAGCCGCGATCGAACGGCCGGTGCGCGGCTGGAGGCTCGGATTGATACTGACGATGGCCGTCATCTTCGGCTTGGCCTTCGTCGTGCCGCCGACTCGCGACTTCTTCGAGCTACACGTGCCCGGTTGGCCGCTCTGGGGCGTGGGAGTGGGCACGTGTGTGTTCGCCTGGTTCTTCGTGGGCCTGGGTTGGCGCATCGCCAAGGTCTTTCCATTCTGGCGAGAGCAGGCCGCGCGGGTCGAGGCGGGGCAGGTGAAAGGCTAAGAAGCCTGCCGGCCGCAAGACGGCCTACGCCAAGTTCTCGGGGTTGAGCCCCTCCAGCTCGGGCAGCACGAACAGACCATCTTTGCGCACCAGCACGTCGTCGAAGTAGATCTCGCCCCCGCCCCATTTGGGCGTCTGGATCAGCACGATGTCCCAGTGGAGGGCCGAGCGGTTACCGTTGTCGGCCTCGTCGTAGGCACGGCCGATCGCCATGTGGAGACTGCCGCCGATCTTCTCGTCATAGAGCGTGTCTTTCATGGGCTTCTCGATGCGCGGGTTGACTCCCAGCGCGAACTCTCCCAGATAGCGAGCGCCCTCATCGGTGTCGAGCAGACGTTCGATACGCTCCTGCTCGTTTGCCTCAGCCGCGACGACCTTGCCGTCTTTGAAGGTCAGTTTGATGTGCTCGAAGGTCACGCCGTCTTCGAGCGACGGAGTGTTGAAGGCGATGGTGCCGTTGACCGACTCGCGCACCGGAGCGGTGAAGACCTCCCCATCGGGGATGTTGTTCTGACCCGACGCCTTGAGGATGGGGATGCCCTTGATCGAGAACGATATGTCGGTACCCGGCGCGGTGACATGCACCCTGTCGGTGCGCGACATCAGCTCGACGAGCGGGTCCATGGCTTTGTCCATGCGGGCGTAGTCGAGAGTCGAGACCGAGAAGCAGAAGTCCTCGAAGGCTTCGGTCGACATGCCGGCGGCTTGGGCGGCCGACGCGGTCGGGTAGCGGAGCAGCACCCACTTCTTCTGCAGATAGAGGTCGGTGAGAGGCTTGTTGACGACGTGCGCCATCTCGAGGATGTGGCCGGGCACGTCGGCCATCTCGGTCGCGTTGGAGCCGGCCATGACATAGATGTTGGCGTCGCAGTCGCCCATGCGCTGCATGGCCCACGAGAGCCCGCGCTCCATCTGCTCGCGCGTGGCGCCGAGCAGCACCGCCCGGCTCAGCCGCGAGTCGCCGACGTGCGTGTAGGGCACAGCCCCGCGTTCGTAGCAGCCCTCGACGAGAGCGATCAAGAGATCGACGGCGTTCGCGTCGGCCTCGAGAAGCACCTTCTCGCCGGCCTCGATCTTGAGCGAGTAGTCGAGGAGGTTAGCCGCCAGTATCGCCAGGCGCGGGTCTTTCATGCTCGTTTCCTTTCTTCTCGGTCGCGCCCCTACGGCGCCGCACCGCTTCTCGCAGAAGGTACTCGATCTGGCCGTTGACGCTGCGCAGATCGTCCGCCGCCCAGGCCTCCAGATCTGCCCAGAGGCCCGGGTCTATGCGGAGCAGGAATTGCTTCCTTTGGGCCACTATCTCACAACGTCCATACTCTCAGAACCTAACCAAAGTCTGACTTCGGCGTGTGTCACGAGTAGAGCGTACCGGTGTTGACGACAGGGTGCACCTCCGACTCGCCGCAGAGCACGACCATGAGGTTGCTGACCATGGCCGCCTTGCGCTCGTCATCGAGATCGACCACCGACTTGTCGGCCAGCTCGCGAAGAGCCATGTCGACCATGCTGACGGCGCCGTGCACGATCTTCTGGCGTGCGTCGATAACCGCTTCGGCCTGTTGCCTGCGAAGCATGGCCTGAGCGATCTCGGGAGCATAGGCCAGGTGGGTCAGCCGAGCCTCTTCGACCACGACCCCGGCGCGGGCCAGCCGTTGCTCGAGTTCATCTTTGAGCGCCTGCGATACCTCGTCGACGTTGCTGCGCAGAGTCACCTCGTTTTCCTCACCATGGTCGTACGCGTAGGAGCCGGCAAGGTGGCGCAGAGCGGTCTCACTCTGCGTCTCCACATACTGCTCGAAGTCGTCGACATCGAAGACGGCCTGCGCGGTGTCCTTGACCCTCCAGATCACGACCGCCGCGATCTCGACCGGATTGCCACGCCGGTCGTTCACCTTGAGTCGCGGACCATTGAGAGTACGCGCGCGCACCGACACCTTGTAGCGCGGATACTTGCGCGGACGCGACGCCGGAGCCCCCTTCTTGGCGCCGCCCGCGGCGCCCTGCTGACCAGACCCCTCCGAACCGGCTTTCACCGCCGGCCCGTTCGAGTAGAACGGATTGGCCCAGCGGAAGCCTCCCTGCCTCACCGTGCCCCGATAGGCGCCGAACAGCACGAGCACGCGGGTCTCGTTCGGCTCGAGCGTGAAGAACCCCGGTGACATGAACGCCGCCGCGATGAGCAGCACGATGCCCGGGATCACCATGCCCAAGACGCCCCGATCGCCCAGACTGCCCCGGTCGTTCAGCACAGCCGCTCCGACGAAGAGCACAATAGCCGCCAGGTAGAACACGATCGTAGCCGCCAACATCGGCCAACCACTGGCAGCCCTCCCCTCGCGTTCGTGATTGAGTGACGCGCCCTGCGCACCCGTTCGTTGCCCGTCCATCTCGTTTCCTCCTTGTGTGCGCCCCTCCCTGGGGCGGCACGTTCCGGTCGTGCGGCACGGCACAGGGGGTGCCGGGCACTTCTACGATACTAATGTGATATCACATAGAAATCAAGAGCAGCATTCTCGACCCAGGAAGGCGCGGAGCGCTCCCGAATCGTCTACACTCACTGCCCATGCCGTTGTCAGACGTTGCGCGCCGGAGGACCGATGCTTGAAGACTATCCCGTGGTGACGGAGCACCCGGTTCGCTGGGGTGACCAGGATTCGCTGGACCACGTGAACCACGCCATGTATCTCAGGTACTTCGAGACGGTGCGTATCGAGTACCTGCGGCGGCTCGGTCTCGAGCCCCCCGGACCGGCTTGGCGCGAATCGGGCGCCATCATCGCTTCGGTCACCTGCCGGTACCTGGCGCCGGTGAAGTATCCCGACAACCTAGTGTTGGGAGCGCGAGTCTCCAATCTCGGCACCGACCGGCTTACGATGGAGCATGCAGCGTACAGCACGAAGCTGGAGAAGCTTGCCGCCCGGAGTACGTGCCATCTGGTCTGGTACGACTATGTGGCCGGCAAGAAGCGGCCTATCCCCGAGGAGATCAGAGCTGCCATCGTCGCGCTGGAAGGACACGAGCCGCCACCTCCAGCCGCTCACTGACGATCATCGATGAGGCTCGGAGGCGCACCATGAGCTCGACATCGACGCACCCGGCGTCGCACGTTAGGATCCGCTACGAGGACATCGACGATGTAGCAGCGGTGAGACGGGTCAACGAGGCGGCTTTCAACGGCGCGGCCGAGGCAATGATCGTTGACGCCCTCAGGGCGGCCGGGGTGGTCAAGCTGTCCATGGTCGCGGTCGTCGGTGCCGAGGAAGTCCCCGTCGGATCGTCCGAAGGTGTGTGCACCCCTCTCTCCACATGGGGGCGCGAGGGCCAGGGTTGGAGCGACGGCTCGAGCGGGGAGGGCCGGGGTGCCGAAGACGACCGGGAGTGCGGTGACAATGACCCGGGCCGGGCAAGGATCGTCGGCGGCGAGGTGGTCGGTCACGTGCTCGTGACGCCGGTGAGAGTCACGACCGACCAGGAGGAAGAGCAACTGCTGGGCCTCGGACCGGTGGCCGTGCTGCCCGAGTATCAGGGCCAGGGAGTCGGCACGCTTCTCATCGAGTCCTGTTTGGAGCGACTACGCGACTCGGGCGTAGCCGGAGTCGTGGTGGTCGGAGATCCTGCCTACTACGCCAGATTCGGGTTCATCGCCGCCGACCGCTGGGGGTTGCGCTGGGAGACCGATGCACCGGCCGACCACTTCATGGCCCTCGAGCTGTCGGCCGGCAAATTGGCGGGCAAGTGCGGGGTGTGCCGCTACCGCGCCGAGTTCGACATCGCCTCTACGTCCTAGGCGGACGCACGAGCAGCACCGGGACGCTGCCGTTGCGCACCACGTCCTCTGTCACCGAGCCCGCTAGAACGTGACGCAGCTCGCTGTGGCCATGCGTGGCCATCACGATGAGATCGGCGCTCAGCTCGTCGGCGTAGCGATTGATGGCTTCGGCGGGCTCGCCCTGTACCACCTGAGTCTCGGCCTCGAGCCCCCTGGCCCGCAATCGGTCGGCCCAGGCCAGCAGATACTTGCCGGCCTCCTGCTCCATGTACGCGGCCTCGTCGCGCGAATGGCTGTGGACCACCTGGAGCAGCACCAGATGCCCCCCGACGGCCTCCGCCAGCGACGCCACGTGGTCGATGACGGCCTCGTCGTTGGAACCGCCATTGAGCGGGACGAGGATGCAGTCGTACATCACAGCGGACCTCCGGCGAGACTGTAGATCAGCAGAAGATTGAGGACGGTGACAACGACCGCGCCCGCCCAGGCGAGGATGCGCTCGATGCCCCGGCTGGCGAAGACCCCCATGATACGGCGGTCGGAGACGAGCAGCACGAGCGGAAACAGGGTCAACGGCAACTGGATGCTGAGGGCCACTTGGCTGAAGATGAGGATCTTGAACGAGTCGATGCCCGAGGCGATGACCACGAGCGCCGGCAACGCGAGCACGAAAAGGCTGATGCGATAGAACGTGGTGCGCGGATTCTCGGGCCTGCCGAGGTATGCGGTCAGCACGTTCACCTCGGCCATTGCCGACGTGAAACTCGACCCCAACCCTGCCAGCAGCAGGCCGATGCCGAAGAGAAGGCGGGCCGCACTGCCGGCCAGCGGTTCCAGCGTGCTGGAGGCTTGGTCGAGGCTGCTCACCGTGATGCCGTTGCGAAAGAAGACCGCGGCGGCCACGACCACCATCGCCGAATTGACCATCCAGCCCAGACCCATCGCGATGGCCGTGTCGCCCTGCTCGTACCTGATCAGCCGCCGCCTGCCCTCGTCGTCGTCGGGCATGTCGCGGTTGAGCACCACGTTTGAGTGCAGATAGATGTTGTGCGGCATGATGACGGCGCCGAGCATGCCGATCGCTATGGCGATGCTCGCCCCGTTGAGATCGGGTACGAACGCCCCGCGGGCGGCCCGCATCCAGTCGGGATCGACGAGGGCCAGCTCGACAAGGTAGCAGAAGGCGATGATGCCGATGAAGAGCACCACGATCCGCTCCACGTGCCGGTAGCGCCCGGTCAGGATCAGCGCCACCTTCAGCACGAGCGTGATAACTCCCCCGGCCACCAGAGGCAACCCGAAGAGCAGCTTGAAGCCCAGAGCGCCACCGAGCAGCTCGGCGATGTCGGTAGCGATGCACGCGATCACGATGGTGCTTCCCAATACGAATCTCCACCGGCGCGAGAAGCGCTGCCGCACGTTGTAGGCGAGGCTGTGGCCGGTGACGATGCCGAGACGCGCCGAAAGACCTTGAAAGAGGATGAGCATGAGCGTCGCCAGCGTGATCACCCACAGCAGCTTGTACTCGAAATCGCTGCCCCCGGCGACATTGGTGGCCCAGTTGCCGGGGTCGACGAAGCCCACCGTCACGATGAAGCCGGGTCCGAGGTAGCGCAGGAAGTCGCGGCTGAAGTAGAAGCGAAGACTGCCCAGTCGCGACCGGAGCGTACGCGGAGGCGCCGGCATGCCTAGTCGCCCCCGAGGGCCTTGGTAGCGCGCACTATCGCGAAACCGGCCATCTTCCAGATCGTCTCCACTTCGGCGAAGCCCGCCGATCTCAACCAGGCGCTCTGCTGACCTTCTGTCGCGGGTTGGTCGTCTTCGCCGACCAGCCACTGTTGCCATTCATCGGGATCGTCTCCGCGCGAATGCACGTAGCGGCGCCACTCGTCGATCATCGCCACCGCGGCGCTCTCGTCTACACCGGCGATCATATCGCTGTTGACAAAAACTCCGCCCGTCTGTGGCGCCGCGTCGCCCACCGCCTCGGCGATGAGGGCGTCGTGCCTCTCGTGTTCGGGGATGACGTGCCTGATCAGACCTTCGTAGCGCTCGCGCGACCGGTCGAACCCCGTCCGGACGGAGTTGCCGCCATCACTCACGAAGCGGCTCCCGGCAGTGCAGGCAGTCCTCCTTCGTCCAGCCAGGAGGTGAACAGGGCGTCCAGCTGCTCGCCCGGCACGTCGGTCGCCAACTCCTTCACCAAGGAGATGAACCCGGCCGTCTCCACAGTGCCGTATTCGTAGCGCGACACCCACTCCCTGAGGATCGCGAAGAAGACCTCGTCGCCGACGGTGAGCCGTAAGGCATGAACGGTCAAGGCTCCCCGCAGGTAGACATTCGCGGTGAACAGTCCGTCGGCGCCGGGGTCGGACAAGGGGGCGAAACGCTCATTCGCAAGCCTCATGAGGCTCCGCCGGATCATGGCGTCGAACGTTTGCCGTCCCCTGTCGTGCTCCAGCCACAACCAACTCGCGTAGGTCGCGAAGCCCTCGTTCAGCCAGATGTCGCTCCAGCGCGCAGGCGTCAGGCTGTTGCCGAACCACTGGTGAGCGAGCTCGTGCGAGACGTAGAAATCGCTGGTGATGGCGTCGCCCAGCATCTCATCCATCAGCACGTCTTCGCCATACAGCGACAGGGTTTGGTTTTCCATGGCCGCGCCCGTCGTCGCGCCGGCTACGACCACACCATAGGCTTCGAACGGGTAGGCCCCGAAGGTCGTGACAAAGAAGTCGAGCATCTCGCCCACGCGCGCGAAAAGCGGTTCCGCTTCGGCGGCCAGCCGCGAGTCGAAGTAGCTGCGCAGCGCGACACCATCTGGGGACTCTCCCGTATGCAGCACATACTTGGCGATGGTGACCGCCGCCAGGTAGCTGGCCTGCGGCTGCCTCATCTCCCACACGAAAGTCTGGTCTGTTCCCTTGTCCTCGGTCGTGACGAGCACGCCGTTGGCTGCCGCCACGTACGGCTTGGGCACCGTTACGCTGATGGTGTAGGTGGCCTTGTCGGAGGGATGATCGTTGCCCGGGAACCACGTGGCGGCGCCTTCTGGCTCGTCGAGCGTGAAGCTGACGTCGCCGGAGCGCTGCCAGCCGCCGCTCAACGACGATACGTCTTCTATCGATTCGGGCACCCCGGAGTAGCTCACCGACACTTCGAACTGCTGGCCGGCTGCCAGCTGAGCGGGGCTCGAGATCTTCAGCTCACCGTCCTTCAGTCGCCAGTCGGCCGGGGCACCGTCGACCGCCACGGCGTCGATATCGTCGGTCCAAGAGAAGTCGAAATGGAACGCGGTCAGGTCCTGGGTGGCCCGAGCCTCGATGGTAGCTTGGCCGTCGAGTCGCCCCGATGCGGGATCGACCGCGAGATCGAGATCGTAGTGCACTACGT
>JAKAHF010000076.1 GCA_021815245.1 Actinomycetes bacterium | reverse complement strand
GTTGATTTCGTCGATGATCGCCGCGAGGGTGGTCGATTTGCCGGAGCCGGTGGGGCCGGTAACGAGCACAAAACCACGTGGCTTGTGGCAGAACGAGTGCAAGATCTTGGGAAGCCCCAACTGATCGATGGTCTTGATGCTGACGGGCACCAATCTGAACGCGGCGCTGAGCGAGCCACGCTGGAAGTACGCGTTGACGCGGAAGCGGGCCATGCCATAGAGCGAGTAGGAAAAGTCGACTTCCCAGTCGGTCTCTAGTTTCTGGCGTTGGTCCTGAGACAGGATGCTGTAGATGAGCTCTCGGGCATCGTTGGCAGCCAAGACCGGGTAGTCGAGATTCTCGAGATGGCCGTCGACACGGATGACCGGTGGCACCCCGACCGAGAGATGGAGGTCGGATGCGTCCCTATTGACGACTTCCCTGAGAATCTCACCTATGTCCATTGTCCCCTAGCCTTGACTCTTCAATGTGAATACGACTCAGCGCTCCTACACGATGATGCGCGAGATCTCTTCGATACTCGTCTTGCCCGCCAAGACCCGTTCGAGGCCATCCTGCCTGAGCGACACCATGCCCTCAGCACTGGCGACTCGCATAATCTCATCGGCACTCTTGCGTTCTACGATGAGTCTTTCGATAGCCTCGGTCACCGGCATGATCTCGTAGATACCCATGCGGCCCTTGTAGCCGGTGTGATTGCAGCGCTGGCAGCCTATCGGACGGTAGAGCTCTATGTTCTTCCAATCGTCGACTGCCTTCTGCGAGAAGTTCAGGCGCTCGAGCATCTCTCGGGTCACGGGATAGGCCTCTTTGCAGTACTCACACAGCTTTCGCGCAAGACGCTGGGCGATGACGCAGTCGACGGCCGAGGCGGTCAGGAAGGGCTCCACGCCCATCTCGGTCAGACGTGAGAGTGCACCCGGCGCGTTGTTGGTGTGAAGTGTGGAGAGAACAAGGTGGCCCGTAAGCGCCGACTCGACAGCGATCTGAGCCGTCTCTTTGTCTCGGATCTCGCCGATCATGATGATGTCGGGGTCGCATCGCAGAATCGACCGAAGGCCCGCCGCGAACGTGAGGCCCGCTTTGTTGTTTACCTGCACCTGGTTGATACCGGAGAGTCGGTACTCGACCGGGTCCTCAACGGTGATGATGTTCTTCTCGGTGGTGTTGAGGATGTTGAGAGTCGCGTACAAGGTGGTCGATTTGCCCGAGCCGGTCGGCCCTGTCACGAGAATGGCGCCGTATGGCTTTGCGAACGACTTTGAATAGCGAGAGTAGGACAGATCGGAGAAGCCCAGGTCCTCGAGCCGCAGCATGACGTTCGACCGGTCGAGAAGTCGAATAACGATCTTCTCGCCGTAGACGGTGGGGAGCGAAGCGACGCGCATATCGATCGGGCGGCCACCCACGACCAGACCGATGCGGCCGTCCTGAGGAACACGCCGCTCGGCAATGTCGAGGTCGGCCATGATCTTGAGGCGAGAAAGCACGCCCTGCTGCAGGCGCTTCGGAATGGTCATCGTCTCGTGAAGCACGCCATCGTGACGGAATCGGATGAGGAGGTCCTTGGCCTGCGGTTCGAAGTGGATGTCGGATGCGCCCTCGTCGGCCGCTCTGGCCAGAACGCCGTTGACCAGCTTGACTACGGGAGCAGCGTCCACCTGTTCCCTGATATCGCGCAACTCGCTCTGTCCGACCTCTGTGTCGCCCTCGCCCTTGCTGTCAAGGTCCTCGGCGATCTCCTCGTCCTTGGACTTCATGTTGGAGAGCAGGGTGCCGATGTCGTCTTGCGTCGCGATCGCGGGCTCGATATCGAAACCGGTGAGGATGCGTAGGTCGTCGATGGCGACGATATTCGACGGATCGGCCATCGCCACAAGAAGCGTATGGTCGTCGACAAAGCTGATCGGGATCGCCGAATAGCGGCGAGCGTCCTTCTCGCTGACGAGATCGGCGGTGACCGGGTCAACGCGTGTGTTGGTAAGATCGAGGTACTTCACGCCCAGCCGGAGCGCGAGAGCCTCCATCAGCTTGGCTTTCGTGCACCATCCCTTGGCGAGCGCGATGTCTCCGATGCGCTGACGGGTCGTTCGCTGTTCTTCGATCGCCGCGTCAACCTGTTCGGGCGTGAGGACGCCCATCTCGATGAGCACCTCTCCGGTGCGCTTGCCCGAGAGTTTCCTCTGCTGTACGTTCTCTTCTTTCGCGCCAGCTGCCGGCATCTTTGAAGCCGTCACCTTTCCCCACGCTCGATACTGTCGCGCATCGCCGTCACCGGCGCTTCACGACCCATCCAAAGCTCATAAGCGCGAGCCGCCTGCATCAGCAGCATCTCCTTGCCGTCGATCGCAGCGGCCCCCCTCCTCCGAGCAGCCTGTACCAGCGCCGTGGGTTCCGACCTATACACGAGGTCGACCACAACATGGCCGCTGTGAACTGTATCGACAGGAAGAGGGAACTCCTTGACCAGCCCATGGAGGCCCACACTCGTGGCGTTGACGATGACTTCTGCCGATGTCGCGGCCTCGCGAAGGTCGTCATCGGACACGACTCGACACGGACTCCCACCCCATGTGGCAGCCGCTTCACAGAGGGCGACCGCACGATCCGGCGTGCGATTGTGCAGACGCACCTCGGCGGCCCCACCTTCGACGAGGGCCGCGACCACCGCCCTGGCGGCTCCCCCCGCACCCAGCACCAGACAGACAGCACGAGCAGCGCCTTTGGGCCTCACAGTGCTGAGTGATGCCGCAAAACCAGATATGTCGGTGTTGTGACCCGTGAGACGCCCCATATCGTTGACGACGGTGTTGACGGCGCCCACCCGTGCGGCCACGGGATCGATCTCGTCGAGAAGTGCCATCACAGCCTGCTTGTGCGGCAGCGTTATGTTGACTCCACGCACGGCGAGAGCCCTCATGCCGTCGACAGCTCCAGGCAGCCGATCCGGAGACACGTCGAAGGCGAGGTAGACCGCATCAAGCCCGTGCGCCCGGAAGGCCGAGTTGTGAAGCCGCGGCGACAGAGTGTGCCCTATCGGATGGCCGAGAATACCCAGCAGTCTTGTGCGCGGACCGATCTCGAAACTCTCCTGCCCCACCTATCGACCTCCCAAGTTCACCGTCTCGAACGAGAGTACCGTCTCGGCCTCGAGACCGACCTGCAACCTAGGTCGCACCCTGGCATGCGTCACGGTCCGTCGCAGGCCGGAGGTGACTTCGACTAGACATGCCGCTATTGCGGCGCATTCTCCTTCGCCGCCAGAAACTCGTCATACGACGCCGTGAAGAAGTGGTGCCCGGCTTTGTCCTTGAGAACGTAATATAGATAGTCGACTTTGGCGGGCGTGAGGGCGGCCTCGAGGGCAGCCACTCCAGGACTGCAGATGGGCGTCGGCGGAAGGCCCTTCTTGACCCGAGTGTTGTAGGGCGAGTCGACCAAGAGATCCTCGGTCGTCAGGGCGCCCGTCCACTTGTTGACCGCATATCGCACAGTGGCGTCGATGCCCAACGTCATCCCGGCCTTCAGGCGGTTATAGATCACCGCGGCGACCTTCGCCCTCTCCTCCGCGACGTTCACTTCCTTCTCGATCAAAGACGCCACGATCACGATCTCCATAGGCGAGACACCGAGCGTTTCCGCGTTCTCCCAGGGGAGTGACGCGGTCTTGGTGGTGAACGCGGCCAACTGCGCCCCGATGAGCTCGGTGGCACCGTCACCCTCCATGAGGAAATACGTGCTGGGGAACAGGAGCCCCTCGAGGGTGTCGACCTCCGGCTTCTTGCCACCGACTTCGGGTAGGAGGAACTCTTCGGGCTTGTCTGCCAGTTCGGCATAACTATCGCCGCTGATGACGCCCTCTTTGTTGAGTTGGGCTGCCACCTGGCTCACCGCGAGTCCTTCTGGAATGGTCTCGCGCAGATTGGCCGTCGAGGAGCCCTTCTCCAGAGTATCGACGACTTCAAGCAACTTCTGATCTTCGTAGAACTCGTAGTTGCCAGGACGGAGATCACCCTCCGAGTCGCGCGACTTCACCAAGTCGACGAAGTCAGACGCGCTGTCGATGACGCCTTTCTCCTCGAGTAGACGCCCTATCTCGGTGGCCGTCATCCCAGGATTGATGATCACCTTGACGCTCGGCCCATGAGTGGCCGTGGTGCTTGTCGTGGCGTCGGTGCGCTCGTTGAACCAGTCGACCCCCTTGCTTGCAAGAAAGGCGACGACCGTGATGAAGACCAGGAAACCACCCACTACCACGATGCGAGCGGGCCAGCGCCGCTTGCGCTGCTTCTTGTCGTAGAGAGCGCGATTTCCATGATGACCGGTGTTGCGTGCACTCATCGCTTTATGAGTCCTCCGTCGACCGTGTGCCGGAATCCAAGTAGCTCTGTAGCATGTAGCAGGCGGCCACCGCGTCTCGTTCGCTCTTGCTCGAGCTCGGTCGTCCCCTGTCGGCCAATCGCGACGTGAAACGCTCATCCCACATCGTGACCGTGGCATCAGTAGAACGCCGCAGACTCTCCGCGAACGTCTCGGTTGCCTCGGTCTGAGCGTTCACTCCGCCTTTGAGGGGCCGCGGCAGACCTACCACGATGATGCCCACCCCCTGCTCCTCGACGATGGCAACAATCCTTTCGACAAGACGATCCAGATTCTTCTCCGCGACCGTCATGAGCGGGCTGCACGTGATTCCCACCGGATCAGACAGCGACAAGCCGGTGCGGCTTCCGCCGTAGTCGATTCCGAGGATGCGCATTTACCTGCCCAAGCCGGAGAGGACCGCCTCTCGCGCGGCCTTCACGGCCTCGTTCAGTCGTGTGGCGTCTCCTCCTCCGCGTCCCAGTTGAGGAGTGCCTCCTCCCCCACCTCCGAAGCTCTTCGCTGAGGTCTTGACGATCTCACCGGCGTTGATGCCGCTGATGCCGGCGCTGGCACTCACCACGAGCACGCCTTTGCCCTGCACGGCTGCTCCAAGCGCCACCACGGCCGGCTGCACGCGGTCGCGGACTTGGTCGACGAGCGACAGCAGATGGTCCATGTCACGCGCCTCGACGACTTCTGCAACGATCCGGGCACCCTCGCACACAACCGCCTTGGCGGCCAGATCATCGACGATGCCCCTGCTGGAATCGCTCACAAAGCTCCTGATCTCGGCTTCGAGCGCTTGGGCCCTGCTCTGCAGCTTGCCGACCGCGTTCAGCATCTCGTCTTCGGTAGCTCCGAGCAGACCGGCCGCCTGCGCGATGATGTCGTCACGCTGTCTATAGTAGGCCACCGCAGCCCTGCCGGTGACACCTTCGATACGGCGTACGTTCGCGCCAACGCTGCCTTCGGAAACGATCTTGAAGATACCCAACTCGCTCGTCGCGCCGACATGGGTGCCGCCGCATAGCTCTCGACTGAAGTCGTCTATCTCGACGACGCGCACGAAATCATCGTACTTCTCACCAAACAACGCCATTGCGCCCAGGTCGCGGGCATGCTCGAGGCTTGTGGTGAAAGTGCGAACCGGGTGGTTCTCGACGATGCGACGGTTCACCAGCTCTTCGACCTCACGCAACCGCTGGGTCCCGAGCGGCTCGTGGAAAGCGAAGTCGAAGCGGAACTTGTCGGCGCGCACCGACGAACCGGCCTGGGTGACGTCCTTGCCCAGCCGTGTACGCAGGGCGTAGTGCAGAAGATGCGTAGCCGTGTGATTCGAGGCTACATCGTGGCGATGAGAGGTCGACAGAGCCGCCTTGACCCGTGTGCCGGCCTCGATGTGGCCGCACAGGAGCTGCGCGACGATGACCTGCACGTTGCCCTGCACCTGCACGTCTTCGACCGCCACCTGCCCGTCTTCCGACTCGATGCGCCCGGTATCGGCGGTCTGCCCACCCATCTCCGCGTAGAAGGGGCTCTCGCGGAGTGCGATCAGAATCTTGCCGTCGGCAAGCGTCTCGACGTTCTCGACGACCGTGTAGAGGTCCTCGCGCTCATATCCCTTGAACTCTGTGGGATACGCCGTGTCTCGTGCGAACCGCACGATGGCCTCTTGGAGGGCGTCGCCGCCCTTCTGGGCTTTGCGCGCCCGTTTGCGCTGGTCGGCCATGCCTTCCTCAAAACCCTGCATGTCGAGCGTGAGACCTCGCTCTTCGACGATCTCGCGCGTGACTTCGATCGGGAAGCCATAGGTGTCGTGCAACAGGAAGGCCACCGAGCCCGGGAATTCCGTGCTTCCCCTGTCCCCGGCCGCGGCGATGGCCTCCTCGACGAGGTCGAGACCCTGCTTGAGGGTACGATTGAACCGCTCTTCCTCGGTGCGGGCGACCCGCAGAATGCTGTCACGCCTCTCCACGAGCTCCGGGTACGCGCCGCCCATCATCTCGATAGCGCGGTCGGCGAAACGCTCGAGGAACGGCGGCTCCATGCCGGCCGATCGGCTGAAGCGCGCGGCGCGCCTGATCACCCGGCGAAGCACATAGCCCCTGCCTTCGTTGCTCGGCAACACGCCGTCGGCCACGAGGAACGTCATAGCGCGGGAATGGTCGGCCAGCACCCTGAGGGCTACGTCGGTCGCCTTGTCTTCGCCGAAGCGCCGGCCGGCGATCTCCTCCCCTAGTTCTATGAGGGGTTTCATTGCGTCGGTCAAGAAGACCGAACTCACATCCTGCTTCAAGGCCGCGATGCGCTCGAGACCCATGCCGGTGTCGATGTTCTGTGCCGGCAATGGAGTCAGCACCTGGTTCTCGTCCATGTTGTACCCGGTGAAGACGAGGTTCCAGTATTCGACATAGCGGTCGCAGTCGCAACCGGGGCGACATTCGGGATCGGAGCACCCGAGTTCGGGTCCACGGTCGTAGTACAGTTCGGAGCAGGGACCGCACGGACCGCTGGGTCCCACTGGACCCCAGAAGTTGGCGCTGCGCGGCAGACCGACCATGCGTTCACGCGGCACGCCGAGCTCGCTCCAGAATCCTATGGCCTCGTTGTCGGGCTCGATGGCATCGTCCCCCTCGAAGTACGAGATCCAGATGCGGTCTTTGTCGAGTTTCAAGTAGTCGAGGGAGAACTCCCACGCGAACTTGATCGCGCCCTCTTTGAAGTAGTCGCCTATGGAGAAGTTGCCCAGCATCTCGAAGAACGTGCAGTGACGAGCCGTGAGACCCACCTTGTCGATGTCGGACGTGCGAAAGCATTTCTGGACGCTTGTCAGCCGTGGTGCGGGAGGCTCCGCCAGGCCCATGAAATAGGGCTTGAATTGCTGCATGCCCGCCGTCGTCAGAAGAACCGACGGGTCCTTGTAGGGCACGAGCGAGGAGCTTGGCACCAAGAGGTGCTCTTGGCCGATGAAGTAGTCCAGGTATAGTTTGCGCAGTTCGGCGGTCTTCACGGAATCAATCCTCGTCTTCCTCTGCTGGGGCCATAGTTCTCATCCTTCGCCGTGCGCCGGCGCAGGCTCTCTCGCGAATCTCCAGAGGACGCACGACGCGCTCGCTCGATCTGCGCCGGTGTCGCCGGTGGTCGAGGTCCGCCATGTGCCCGGGAGCTTGTTGCTAGGCGTTCTCCCCTAGCTCTTCTGCGATCTCCTCTTGTTTCTCGACATACATGTCGCGACCGCGATCCACGGCCTCCATCGCTCTGCCGCGGATCTCGGTGAAAAGCTTCTGGGCTTCGCCCGGCACGTCGGCGAAGGCTTCCTGCAGGGGCTTTCCTGTTTCCTGAGAGATGCGGTAGGCGATGAGAGCGGCGCCACCGAGGGCAGCACCTGTTGCCAGGATGCAGAGAGACCGAAACGTTCCCATCAGACTTCCTTCCTTGTTCGACTCAAAAGTGATGAAACAGCCGCACCGGCGCCGGCTGCGAGCCCGGCGACCTTCTTGATCGGCTTGGCGACGGCACCGTGCACAGCGGTCGTCGTCACCTCGGCCGTCCGGACGAT
>JAKAHF010000075.1 GCA_021815245.1 Actinomycetes bacterium | reverse complement strand
CAGCGCGGCAACCTGCGCCAGGGAGTCGACGTTGAACGGCTGCCGCACCTTGTCGAGGGCCTGAACGATTTCGGGGTGTGCCAAACCGTACCCGATGCGCAGCCCCGCGAGACCGTAGATCTTCGAGAACGTGTGCAGGATGATCAGGTTGGGGTGCTCGGCCAGCCAGGCCGCCGACTCCACCTGCTCGGCCTCGGTCACGAACTCCCCGTAGGCCTCGTCGAGAACGATGCATACGTCGCCGGGAACTCGCTCGATGAAACTGAGCATGTCACCCGGCTTGACGTAGCTGCCGGTCGGGTTGTTGGGGTTGCAGATGATAAGAAGGCTCGTGTTCTCCTGAACCGCCGCCAACATGGCGTCGAGGTCGTAGTCGAGCCCGCTGAGCGGCACGGCGGCGAACGGTCCTTCGTGCATCAGGGCGATGCTGCGATACATGACGAACGACGGATGCGGAAAGACCGCGTGATTCACGGGAGACAGAAACACGGAGCCAAGCAGCATGAGTAGCTCGCACGAGCCGTTGCCGAACGTCACATACTCCTGGGGCACGTTCCGCTGCTCGGCGATCAGAGCACGAAGCTCCCGGCAGCCCCCATCGGGATAGCGGTTGAGACCCGGCAATGCGGAGCGCATCGCCTCGAGCACTTCGGGAAAGGGTCCCCAGGGCACCTCGTTCGCCGACAAGATGGCAACCCGCTCGAGCTGGTATCGCATCTGGACCTCGTGCATGGGCGGTCCGGCGCGATACGGGGTCAGCTTCTCGAGAACGGGGTTGAATCTCATCTGTGCTCCACGAGCTCGTTTCACGCACGCCCGGTCGGCGCGCGAACCCACAGTATAGAGCAGGGAAGCTCTCGGCGGCGGCTCAGCGCTCGAAGGCGCCGGCCCTCAGTTGCGCGATCTCGGCCGGCGACAGCGGGCGGGCTTGGCCGAGAGCGAGACCGGCGTCGGTCAGGGTGCCGAAGCGGGCACGGTGAAGCGAGATGACCCGGTGCCCCACCACTTCCAGCATCCGCCGCACCTGCCGTTTGCGGCCCTCGTGGATGGTGACGCGCAGCACGCTGAAGGCCCTGCCGTCGTTGTAGAAGCCCGCCCGCACGAGGTTCACTCCGGCAGGCGCGGTGGGACCATCATCGAGAACGACCCCTTTGCGCAACTTGGCAAGCGTCGGCGTCGCCACCTGTCCGAAGACCGTGACGACATACTCCTTGTCGACGTTGTAGCGGGGATGTAGCAGGCGCGCGGTGAGCTCGCCGTCGTTGGTGAGGAGAAGTACGCCCGTGCTGTCGAGGTCGAGACGTCCCACCGGAAAAACCCGCACGTGTGCCGGCACCAACTGCACGACGGTCGTGCGCCCGCGTGGGTCGATCACGGCGGTGAGCACGCCGGCGGGCTTGTTGAGCAACCAGTACTCCTTGGTCTCACGATGGACCGGCCGGCCGTCGACCAGCACCGCCTGGGTATCAGGATCGACGACGGTGCCGAGTTTGGCCACCTGACCGTCGACGGTCACGCGGGCGTCGCGGATGAGATCCTCGCACTTGCGCCGAGAACCGAGGCCGGCCTCGGCCAGGTACTTCTGCAGTCTGACCGTCATTCCGGCACGGTCAGCAGACCCAGCCTGCGGCGCAGGTCCTCTTTCTGCTCTTCAGTGAGCGCGAAGCCCTCGATCGGCGGAAGCTCGTCGACTCCGGCCAAGCCGAACATGGCCTCGAATCGTGTGGTCGTGCCGTACAACAGTGCTCCTCCCCCACCCTGAGCTCGTCCGACCTCAGTGATGAGTTCGCGATCGAGCAAGGTACGCATCGGTGAATCGGAGTTTACCCCACGGATCTCGGCAATCTGAGGCCGCGACACCGGCTGCAGATACGCTACGACAGCCAGGCATTCCATAGCGGCCGACGAAAGCCGCGTCGCATCCTCGGGAAGCTCGAAGAGCCGGGCCACCACCTCCCGCGAGCGGGGGTTGGTGCGAAAGGCCCATCCACCGCTCAAGCGGACGAGTTCGAAGCCCCGGTCCCCCGCGGCAGGAAAGTCCGCGGCGATATCCTCTAGCGCCGCCGACACAAGCTCGCGGTGCTCTGAGTCGGTAGGATCGAGCCCCAACGCCGCGAGGAGGGTCTCGAGTGAAACAGGGTCTCCTCCGGCGAACAGCAGCGCCTCGAGATCGCGCTTCAATGCCGAATGCTCGAATTCGTCGATCAGTCGCATCAGACAGTACTCTCATGTTGCTTGGGTTCGCGTGACGACACCAGCATATCGCCGAACGTTTGGTGTTGTGTCACCCGGATCTCGCCTCGAGCCAGGAGGTCCAGCAGGGCAAACAGGGAAAGTGCCTGCACGAGAGGCGGTTGTCCGCCAAACGTGTTGTTGAAGGAAAACCGCCGGTGTCTGGCGAGGATGCCCCTGATGATGCGCACCTGCCGTTTGAGCTCCACGGTGATCTGAGCGATATGCGATGTATCAGGGGGACGCTTGCTCTCTATGAGTCGCACAATGTGATCGCGTAGCTGCAGCGCGTCCTCGCTGCCCGCTATCGCCTCGAACGCGGCCAGTCGCTTCTTGGTCTCGCGAGCCGGCACTCGCAACAGAGATGCGGAGGCCCCTTCGGCGAAGTCGCGCAGTCTCGCTGAGGCAGCCTTGTACTTGCTGTACTCGAACAGACGCGCAAGCAACTGGTCTCTGGCCTCTTCGGGCGTGAGTTCGCTATCGAGGTCGGTCACGGCCCGCGGCAGGAGAAGCCGCGACTTAACCTCCACGAGGAGACTCATCAGCAGTAGAAACTCGGTCATCTCGTCCCAGTAGCCCGAGACTCCCGCGTCTTCCATCTCTTCGAGATATGCGGTGATCACCTCGAAGAGCGGCACTTCGAGCAGATCGACCTCCTCTCGCAAGACGAGCGAGAGCAGCAGGTCGAAGGGACCCTGGTAGACCTCGAGATCGAGTTCGAGTGGCCTCAGGAGAATCTCACCTCGCCGAGCGACCTACCACATTGCTCACAGGAACAGACTGACAAGGCCGTCCATGACCCATCCCACAAGCCGCGAGAAGCTACCTCTGAAAAGAATGATCACCAGGAATACGAAGATCATGCCGTAGCGATCGAGTTCGGCCCAACGTTCGTACGCGCCGCGCGGCAGGAAGGCCCCGACCACTCGGGAGCCGTCGAGCGGCGGGATGGGGAGCAGATTGAAGACCCCCAAAACCACGTTGACGTTGAATGACAGCGTCAAAATCTGGGCGAGGCGGCCGGTCGCGTCCGGAAAGGCGTACTTGACAAGGAGGATCACGATGATCGCGATCAGGAAGTTGGTGATCGGACCGGCCGCGCCGACGATGGCCATGCCGGCCTGTCGACGCCTGAAGTAGTACGGTGCGACCGGGATGGGCTTCGCCCAGCCGAAGAGCGCCGTGCCTGAGGACACAATGTAGGTGATGAAGAACATCGCCGTGCCCATGGGGTCAAGGTGCTTGATGGGGTTCATGGTGAGTCTGCCGGCGCGCTTCGCCGTCGGATCGCCCATGCGGTAGGCGATGAATCCGTGGGCCAACTCGTGCGCCGACATCGACACGATCACGATGGGGATCAGTATGAACAGATTGAGCCAACTCATGCCGTCTTCTCCACCAAGCTGCGGGCAGCCGCAAGCTCCTGGTCGCGGCCCTTGACAGTCTCTTTCACTCGCATCTCCCTGAGTCGTTCGAGCACCCGGCCTACGGCGGGTCCCTTTTTCATTCCCAAGGCCAGCAGATCGTCACCACTGACACTCAACGTGCGGTGCCGAAGGTCGACAACATATCGCCGCACCCGCTCGAAGGCCACACCTTCATCCATCTGGCCCAACGCGAACACCAAAGCCTCGATGGGATAGCCTCGAAGCGAGCGGACAATCTCCCAGTCTCCCAGCTCGTCGTGGAGCAGAATCGAGGGGACCAGAGGAGCGACCACTACGGCTTCTCTGATGACGCTGCTGTCGGAATGGCGGATCTTCAGCTGCTCCAACCACAAATACAGCTCGTCGTGCGCCATCGTACGGGTCATGGCCGCCAGCCTCAGTCTCCAGGTTACCACCTCGTCACGAAGTCCCAGCTCGGCCACCAAGGCGTCGAGACGAGCGACAAGGGCGGCCGTCTTCGCGCCCGTGACGAGCTTCGGGTGCACCTGACGCGCGACGCCGAGTTCGAAGAGCCGGCCGAGTGTCCACTGCACATCGTCCTCGCTGAGAAGGGAGATCAGCTCGTCACGCAGGCGCACGCTCGAAAGGTCGCCCACGAGATGCATGTCCACGCAGCTTTTCGCGAAACTCTTGGTCTGTTCGTCCATGCGGAACCCATAGCGGTTCTCGTAGCGCACGGCGCGGAAGATGCGGGTGGGGTCCTCGATGAAGCTGAGGTTGTGTAGCACCCGGATGATCCCTTGGCGAAGGTCGCGCATGCCTCCGAAGAAGTCTATGACGGCGCCGAGATCGCGTCCGCGCAGCGAGATCGCCATAGCGTTAATGGTGAAGTCGCGTCTGAATAGGTCCTGCCTGATCGAGGCGTGCTCGACCCTGGGCAGCGCCGCGGGATAGTCGTAGAACTCGGTGCGGGTCGTGGCTACGTCGACATGGAAGGGCTCACCCGTCGACCGCAACCACGATGGCGCCTCTCCCAGGATGGCCGGGGGGAGGAGCACCACAGCGGTCTTGAATTTGCGGTGGGCTCGGATACGTCCGCCGAGTTGCACCGCGAGACGCGATCCGAATTCTATGCCGTCGCCTTCGACCGCGATGTCGATGTCGGCGTTCGGCTGTTCGATAAGCAGGTCACGGACGAATCCTCCGACCAAGTACACGCCGGCGAAGTCATCCGACAGAGCCGAGCAGGCCGTGAAGAGCCTACCGAAGAACGGATGCTCCGCAAGGGCCTGGATCGCATAGACCTGCGCGGGTGCCGCCTGCACCTGCTCCTGCTCCCAGCGGCCTTGGTAGGCGGCAAGGACATCGGTGCGCGTGACGATGCCAAGCACGTCCTCGACCGCCGCCATCTTCTCGTTCATGGCGGTCTCATACGCGTGGTCCCTCACCACCGGCACTCGCCCTATGTTGCTCTCGACCATGAGACGTCGTAGCTCGTCGACACCGGTCGAAGCCCTGGCGAACGAGATGTTGCGGGTCATGACACCCTTGACCGGAGCATGCCCGAGCCCATGCCTGATGGCCTTGTCGAGATCCCGCCGGGCGACGATCCCCACTACATGACCGTCATCGCGCACGCATATGCCCGAATGGCCGTAGCGCTGCGCCGTGACGAGGGCCTCGGTGACCGGAGTGCCGGCATCGATGAAACGCACGGGCCGGCTCATGATCTCTCCGGCGGTGGGCACGCCGAGGTTGGAGTGCCCCAGCGCCGACAGGATCGTCCCGACGACCTCGTCGGGAGCCATGCCGCGAACGACCGCCGAGGCGGCCTGAGCATGCCCGCCTCCTCCGACAGTCTCGAGCAGCTTGCCCACGTCGACAGCGCCTGCCCGCGAGCGCGCCGTCACGAAGACGCGGTCCTCCATGCCGATGGCCTGCACGAGGACTTCGGCGTTGATCAGTTCCATGAGCTTGTGAGCGACGACGCTCAAGCCGTCCACGTAGCTTGGCGCTTCGAGGGCCACAACGTGCACGTCGAGACCACGCACCCGCTCGACTCTCACTGCATCGACCATGCGCATGAGCACTTCGCGCTGCTCCTTGACGAGGGCGCTGTGCAGGTAGCGTTCGATCAGCGCCTGCGACGCTCCGAGGCGCATGGCCACCGCGAGCATCTCGACGTCGCGGATGGTCGTCCTAGGATAGGTGAGCGACCCGGTGTCTTCGTGGATGCCGAGGGCAAACACCGTCGCGTGGAGCCTGCCGACCTCTACCCCGCGCTCCCGGAGTATGTGCAGCATCGACGTCGACTGAGAGCCGTCGTTCGAGACCACCCAGTTCTCGCCGCGCACGAAGGCCGGGCGCTGAGGAAGCTCCGACGCGTGATGGTCGAACACGACGGTCTCGACGTCGTCCCGGCGACACAACTTGCCCAACTCGCCGATGCGCTCCGGATCGGCGGTGTCGACGACGATCAGCTGACGGATCTTTGCCGTGTCGATCTGCCGAAGGTTCATAATGGGAAGCGTCTCTCCGTGCAGCGACACGAATTCGCGAACGTTCGGGTTGAGAGACCCCCCGAAAACGATGCGGCCCTCAGGGTACAGAAGAGCGGCGCCGACGGCAGCCCCCAGGGCGTCGAAGTCAGCGTTTTGATGGGTCGTGATGACCGTCGGTATCTCTATGAGCGAAGCCGGGACCGTCATATCCTCTAGTATAGCGAGGCGGCCTCGCCTCCCGGTCAGTCGGTCGGCCAGTCACCTGAAAGCCGGCTTACGACCGTGGTCAATGAGTCCGCCGCCCGCGCCACGCCGGCGAGCACTTCTTCATGAGTGGTATCGCCCGCGTTCGCCACGATCGCCGCCACGGCGACCCGCAGATTGCTCTGATGCGCCGCTCGGAGTTCGGCCGCGGGCGACATGCTCACCGTGTCGACTCCCCGCTCCTTGAGTACGCCGAGCTCGGCCGGCGTCTCGTAGTTCGGCCCAGGCAGCGACGCGTGCACGCCGACCCGATATGGCGCCACCCCCTCTGCAGCCGCGGCATCTCTCAACCAACCCGTGACGGCCATCATCGTCGCCGGCAGCACGACCGGTCGCCCATCCGCGCTACGGTGCTGAAAGTCGAGCACCTGGCTCGTGAGGATGAGATCACCGGTCGACAGGCCATCTGATACGGCACCACTCGCCGAGGTCAGGAGCAGTCGCTTCACTCCCCACATTGCGAGACTGTTCACGGGCAATTGCTCTTCGCTCAGGTCGAAACCCTCATACTCATGCACTCTTCCCTGCAGCAGGGCGATGCGACATCCGCCACCATCGATCACCGTGAGCACGTAGTGGTGGCCCGGCACCGACCCCACTGCCCAATGCGGGATCAAGGCGTATGGCAACTCCTGAGTGTCGGCTCGCCGCACGGCGGGGAGTAGCCCTGAACCCAGGATGACTGCGAGATCGGGGGGCGATCCGAGTCGAGCCGCCAGAAAGCCGGCCGCCTCGGCCGCCTCCTCCTCTCCGACACGCATCGGTACCATGGAAGTGCCCGTCGTCGCCATCTGCGTCGGGGTGTATCTGCGCCATCCGCGCGACGGCGTCAGATCTTGCATGGCGTTGCCCGGGTCAAAGACTTCGCGCGCGGCCGCGTCACGGCCGGCCAGGTGCCTGAAAACGGTCGCCCCGGTGTCGGCCAGCGTGCCTTCATGGACAGCCGCCGGGACTCCCTTCGGAGCGGGGTACAGTAGCGCGGGCACGTATTCCCGGCTATGGTCGGTGCTGGGGGTGGTGGGGTCGACGCCGTGGTCGGCGGTGAGCACCAGCAGATCGTCCCCGCGGAGAGCCTCGAGAAGCCGCGGCAGGGCATCATCGACTACGCGCAGTCCTGCCGCGAAGCCGTCGACGTCGTTGCGATGACCCCAGACCGTGTCGAAGTCAACGAGGTTCGTGATGAGCAGACCTTCGGTGAAGTCAGCCGTGCCTCCGTCTGGTGTGCCTACGGAGTCCCCCTGGACAAGTCTCCACGCAAGGTGGAGGTTGTCACAGTTCGACCCTACCTTCAGCTTGAGGGTCACTCCTCTCGCGGTGAAGATATCGCTGATCTTGCCAAGGGCGATGACCGGGATGCCGAGGGCGACCAGTGCATCCATGTACGTTCGCCCCGGGGGCGCGAGCGAGTAGTCGCGGCGATCCCCGGGGCGTGTGAACGCCCCGGGAACCCCCGAGAAGGGCCTGGCGATGACTCGTGCTACCGCCATGGGCCCGGTCAGCAAGCCACGGGCGATGCCACACCACGTGTAGAGAGTTTCGAGCGGCACCAGATC
>JAKAHF010000074.1 GCA_021815245.1 Actinomycetes bacterium | reverse complement strand
CCGACAGGCGGCAGCCAGATCGAGATCTGCGCCCAGAGCGGCAAGCCGTGAGTGCACAGTGCTTGATGCACGCAGCCGAACCCCAACACTTCCATGAGCGGGTGGGGCAACAGATAGACGGCGAGAAACGCGAGCAGACCCAGAGTGGCGACCGCGAGGGCGGCCAGGAGGGCCAGCGAGACGCCGACCATGGCGGCCGGTGAGACCCGCGACTCGAGGAACGGACGGGCCAGAACGGGCGCGGCAGCCAGCACCAGCAGCGAGCCGATGAGGGCTATGGCTACGATGTCGCCCTCTCCCGGCGCTTCTCTTCGATGATGGCGGCGAGCAGGTCGAGACGTGCGGGATCTGCCCCGGCGACACTATCGACGAAGTTCGACAGCACGTGCCTGTCGGCGTCGGCGACGACACCCGACATGAAGTCACGCACGACACCGGCGTAGAGATCCTCGCGCGAGCGGGCGGCCTCGTATACGTACGCGCGCCCCTCGGTGCGATACACCAGGTGGCCCTTGGAGGCGAGCCTACTCATGACCGTCATCACAGTGGTGTAGGCGATCTCGCGCCTTTCTTGGAGGCAACGATGGACCTCTTTCACCGAGACGGGGCCCATGTCCCACACGCACTCCATGACCTCGGCTTCCAGATCGCCCATGATCTTGAGCAACCCGGAGCGATCGTCGCTCGCCGGGTCGCGGTCTTGGTTCTTAGCCAACAGTTCCTCCTGACGGGGCGTGTTGCCGCTAAGACTACCACGTGTAGTAGAAAACGGAAGGGGAGCCGCGGGAACGGTGAAAGCATGCCGCCGTACCCGGTGCGCTGCTTGGCGAGAGAAGAGCCCTGCTGTATCATCATGGCCCCTGATGCGGGCGATTAGCTCAGTGGGAGAGCGCTGCATTCACACTGCAGAAGTCACTGGTTCAAATCCAGTATCGCCCATACCTTGTTGTGGAAATCACAACTCCCTTGACCAACTGTCGGATTCCGCTCCGCCTCTTCGTTCGGATGCACCTTCACTCGCTCCAACGCTTCGTCAAGCTACTGATGATTGAGGACAGCCATACGGTGCGATGCCTGCGAAACTTGGCGCTGGAGAAACAAGTATGCTTCCAAGCATGAGAAGACACATCCCGGAGCCGGCGTTCAGGAACAGTGTGTGAGACCTTACGACGAAGACTGGAGACCGAGGCCCGACTCTTTCGGCCGTAAGCGCGTGCGACACGCTCCAACTCGCCTCTGGGATTTCCCCGCGGGCGAGGAGGAGTACCGTCAATTGCTTGACGCCCTGCTGGACGCGGCCGATCCATGGCAGGAATGCGTCGTGGTCTTCACCGTTTTCATTGAACCGGACGGCTCGCGTCATGTCATGGCCGAACTCGACAGAATAGATGACACGATCATTCCGTTCAGTCCTGATGGTGGCGTCTGCTTCGAGGCGGGGGAGCGATCATCCATGCTTCAACTTCTAGTCGCTCATCAGCGGTCTCACGCCGACATCCTGGTGCTGCCCGACCACCGGCGGCAGCGGCTGAAGATCTCCCATCATGACGTCGTCCATGTCGAGTTCGAAGACGCCAAAGACATCCCCGGTTTCGTCTCGGTGATGCGATTGAGCGGCTTCGGACTTCCAGAAGCGGTTCCCGATTGGACTTTCAGACCGCAGGCGTGGCTAACGAATGAAGGCATAGCGATCGAGCAACCACCCTTCGCCTTCGCAGAGGGAGAGGCAATCGTACCCTGGCCTGAATCGCCACGAACAGGAGTCTCACGCACATGCCGGCTGGAACACCCGGAGCAGTTGCGGGCGTGGCGTGAGTACTGGTGGTGGACGTCCCATGTCTTTCGATATCCCAACACACCCGGCCAACTCGGACCGTTTCTCGAGCAATTGCTGAAGGGCCTAGAGCCTTGGAAAGAAGTACTTGTGGTGTGGGATCCCCGCGCTACCGATGAGTGCTTGCGCTTCCTCAACAAGGAATGCTCCGATCTGGTCGAATGGCTCGAGCGGTGCTCAGGGGAGGATGCCTTTGAACTCATTCCTGACCACGGTCGAGAGTTTCTGCTCTTCTATCCCAAGCACCGCCGGGTAGATGGTGTCTTTTCAGAACCGGCTCGGCTGCAGCATTGCGTCGCCCTTGTCGCGCGGACCGGTGCTCGTCAGTTGGGAGAGCAGGTCTAGGCTTGTAGGAGTCGCCGGACCTCCCCGCGCAGGTTCAAAAGTTGTCTCCTTATGTCCATACCTCGTTGTCGATAGCGACAACATGTTGACCAACTCTCGAGTCCCCTTGCCCTGCGGCCGCTATGCCTTCCGATGACTCGTTCTCCCGTGTGTCAAGCTGGAGATCTCTTGCGGTGTGGTATTGAGTGGGGAAGCGCAGGAATCGACACGGGGGGTGGCATGGCGGAACTAGGACTCGGTGCCGGAAGCCGCGACAGACTGTTGCCGACTCTCGCGGCGATAGACGCATCTTCTCCTGAAGCCCTCTTCCGGGCCCACTACCGCACACTTGTACAATCGCTCGCTCTCATCAGTGGCGGTAGCAAGGACATGGCTGCCGACGCGGTGGGCGACGCCTTTCTGGAATTGGAGCGGCACTGGGACAGGATCAGCACATACGATGACCCGGCCGCTTGGATCCGGCGCGTGGCTCTCAACCGGCTCTCCAATCAGCGCCGAGCTCTCGCCCGCCGGACTCGCGCCCTCCTTCGTCTCCAGCTTCAGGCAGGCGAGGCACCAACGGCAGCTCGAGCGACAGATCTTGCCCTGAAGGACGCGCTTGACAGGCTACCGCTCAAGCAGCGCACTGCCGTGGTTCTCTTCTACCTGGCGGATCTCTCTGTGGCCGAAGTGGCGGACGCGATGGGCATCACGGAGGGAGCCGTGAATCAACACCTCCATCGAGCGCGAGAGGCACTCCGAAAGAGACTCGAGGTGGACGAATGATCAGTGACCAGGAATTGAGAGCCGCTCTCCACCGTCTGGCGCCTGAGGTGGGGGAGGCAGGCGTTTGGGACGCGTTGCATCGAAAGCACGGGGATAGGTCGGCCCAGCTCAAGCGATCGTTCAGCCCCGTTCGTATCGCGTCTGCGGCCGTGCTCGTCGCGGCGGTTCTGGTCGCGCTGGGCTTCGGCGTGCATGCACTGGTCGAGCGCTTGAGTGAGGACCACAGCGTGTTGGTCATCACCGACGACCACATGGGCACCATCGAGACTGGGTCTTCACTACCCGTGGTCGACGCTACGCACCGGTTAAACTACGGGCAGACCGTCAACATCGACGGTCTCGACATCACGGTGACCGTCATGCCCACCTGGGCGCCGTTCACCGAGGCCGATCCCAACGAGGTCCTCTCCTTCGACGGTGAGCGAAACGATTGGCGACTGCGTTCTCAGTACGTCATCACCAACACCACGTCTGAGACTCGGACGGTGGAGCTGCAACGGTTCCTTGCCCTGGCCGAGGACGGGCATCGATACAGTCTTATTGCTCACGGGCTGGAACTCGAACCCGGCGCCATATCTTCAGGCCGGCTCGACTTCTACGCTGACGACGGCGCGGCAGCCGGCACCGTTGCCTACACGAGCGACTCAGGTGCTGAGGACCTGGCGGTCTGGGGGCCGGAGACGATAAGCCCAGAACTGGGCTATCCGGTCCTCAAGGAGCTGCCTTCGCTACGAGTCGAGGACGTGCTGGCGGTCGAGGTGTGCATCAATAGTCCGAATGGTGGTGAACCACTCATCCAGGGCTACGTGCCCGAGGCCGCCGATCTTCAAGCCTTCATCGATGTCTACGAGCAGACCACCCTGGTCTATTCGGAGGGCTACCCGGAGAGCTGGGGGCCGGATCAGATCGTTCTTCTCCTGGTGGATGGCGGCGAGCTCGTTATCGGCATCGGTTCTCCGGACGAAGGTCACATAGCCCTCAAAGATACGCGAGACGGCGAAGGCGGCAATCCGCCGAGCGCAGTTGGAACCAACTCCCAGCTGATGGCGGCCGCTATTGCGATGACGAGCGCGAGCACGGTCCAGGGGCAGGGGCCCAGGCTTGCCTGGGGCGAGGAGGCCGTTCTCGATGGACGGACGATCAAGGTCGAGCAACCAGTTGAGCTACGTGAAGAAACGGTCGACGTACCTGCCGGATCGCATATGCCCTCCGTACGTCTGGTGGTCGCCAGCCTGGTGACGATCACCAACACCGGTAGTGAGCCGCTCACCTGCTCGTGCGGGGAATTCTCTGTGATGGGAAACAGCAGCGGCAGCACGGGGGGGATCGGCGGTCCAGGTGAGACGCTGGCTGGACACGAGTTCTTGGATGTCGTGACGCTTCAGCCCGGAGAGTCGGTAACGGCAGCAGTCAGCTTCGACCTGGCACAAGGTGACCACGCGGTCAAGGTGCTGTTGGGAAGAAGGTCCTCGACGGGATACGTTTCTTCCTCGTCGAACGCATGGCTGGCTTTGTGGGAGTGAGCCACAGATCGTCGCTGCCCGGCGTCTAGGGAGGCGACAGCCACCTCGCCTCTGCAGTATGTGAAGAGCATACGGCCCCAAACCAGCCTGACTGGTCTGGTCGCAGGCCCTAGCGTAGACTGAACGTGTGCGGAGCAATGGGGCCGACCGGGGGGTGGAGTCATGAAGTACTGCAGGGTCGTCCTTGCAGCACTAGTCTTGTTTGTCGTTCTATGGCCGGCGTCAGTCGGTTGCATCGGCTATCCGCCCGCCTATCCCATTCTGGATCCGGTGATCGCCCACGACGCCCAGGGGAATGTGTTCGTCGCCTATCAAGTCGGCGATCACGACACTACGAGGGGCAAACTGGCAGCCGCTCCCGACACCTACGTGCAGAAGCTGGGCCCTTCGGGAGAGAGACTCTGGGGCAAGAAGGGCGTTCGCCTCGATCGTGAGCAGCCGCAGGTGGGAAGGATCGCGGTGCCGCGTTTGGTCGCTGACGGCTACGGCAACGTCACGGCATTCTGGTCGTATGGGGGTCAGTTCTTCGCCGAAAAACTCGATGGCGACGGTGATCGAGTCTGGCGAGCCGGACCGTTCGCCGTCGGCCCCGGTTGCGTCGCCGAATACCACGAGGGAGTGGGGACCTGGGTGGGGTGGATCGACGCGGACGGTGGTCTTCGGTCTCTGATGTTGGGCGAAGACGGCAGTCTCCTTAGGAGGGAAGAACAGCCTCAGATAGCCGACGTCGCGGGTTTTGCGGCTATGTGCGACGAGCGCGGCGACACGTGGGTGGTTTGGGTGGAAACCGGCACGGGGGCCATCAACCTGCAGGCGTTCGACCAGTCAGGAGCGGTTGTGTGGTCGGAGACTACCACGCTGCAGGAAGGCGACCCATCGGGTCAGATCCCGGAGGCTTCAGGGTACCGGTTGGATGTCGCACCGAATGGATTCGGCGGAGCCGTGGTCTTCTGGACGCATGGGTGGTCATCGCCACAAACGCGGATCTGCGGCATCGATGCCGCCGGCAAGACTCTGTGGACTCGTGCCGCGCCCTCCCTTTCGAGCATCGACGGCGACGGCGAAGGCGGGGTCTTTCTCTTCGTCAGCGACGGGCAGTCTCTGTCTGCCCACCATGTCGACCCCCAGGGGACGGAACTCTGGGGACCGAACGGGCTGTACCTGGGCGAGACGGGGGCAGACGACTCAACGGTGAGCGAACCCAACCTCTATGCGCGTAGCGACCACGCGGGCGGAATCGTCGTGCTGCGCGAGGGCGATGCCGCCACATGTCACGTGCAGCGCATCGGCGCGGCGGGCAACGAAGTGTGGCCGGCAGAGGGTGTCGCTATGGACTCGGGTTTTCTGCAGTCGATCGTCCTGGGCAGTGACGCTGCCACCTACTTCGCGGTGGCCGACAGGTGGACGGGAGAGTCCTGGGTGCAGAAGGTCGACAGCGGCGGTGCGCTGCTCTGGGGTGCGAGCGGCATTCGGCTGGACGATTGGAGATAGGGGCGCGGGTCGGACTTGTGAGGCGATTCCGCCGGTCGTCAGACGTCGCTATGCGTTCTCGCTGACATTCCTGTGAGCTAGCCAGTCATCATCAGCGGTTTCCGGCCGCTGTGACGCCGGCGACCTGCCGGGACTATTTGTGCGACCCACCGAGTTGTGCTACAAAACAATAAAATGTGACACAAGTCCCACATGGGGTGGCGACATGCGCACCATGTCCATCCGGCAATTGAGAGACTCGCTGTCCTCACTGGGAGAGATCGTCGAGAGCGACCGCGAGATCCTCATCACCCGTCACGGTCGCGTCCTTGCCAAGCTCGTGGCCCCGGGTCCGTCCCGATCGGCTCCGAGTCATGCCGAGCTGCGCGCCGGCATGCCGTACCTGTCGGTCCCGAGTGAGGAACTCGTCAGACAGGATCGCGAGAGAGGCTAGCCGTGCCGAGCGCCTACTTCGACACGAGCGCCCTCGCCAAGTGGTACGTGAACAAAGCCCGATCCGAGGATGTCGAGAACTACCTGAAGTCGGTCTTTCCCGCGTACATCAGCCTTCTCACCAAGGTCGAGATGAAGTCGCTCGCGGCCCGGCGAGTAAGGGAGGGGCACATCGATCTTCTGACGCAAGGCAAAGTGATCGCCACCTTCGACGGCGACATAGCCGGGGGCCATCTCGTGCTGCTCCCTCACACCACGGAATCGTTCCTGATCGCGGAATCGATGATCGGCTCACACCCGGAAATCCCCCTGCGCAGTCTGGACGCGCTACATCTCGGCATCATGCAGGCGGCCGGCATCACGACGTTGGCCACCGCCGACGGAGTGATGGCTCAGGCCGCCCGGGCGTTGGGAATGGAGTGCGAGACCTTCTTCTAGGGGCGCGCTCTCCGATTGTCGCCTCCGTGGTCTTACACCTCGGCCCCGGCGTGGCCGCTGTTACCCATACAGTCGCCGCACCAGCTCGACCACCTCGTCGGCCGTCAGCCCCAGTTCCCGGTAGAAGGGGAGGTCTCTCTCCATGCGCGCCCGCGCCAGCTGGTCGCGCTTGTCGTCGAGCTCGTCTCCGTGTCGGTCGGAGACGAAGCTGCCTCGCCCGACGACTCCATAGATGAAGCCGCCGTGCTCCAGTTCCTCCCAGGCCTTCTTCACGGTGATCACGCTCACTTCGAGCTGGCGGGCGATGGTGCGTATGGGCGGGAGCGCGGCGCCCGGCTCGAGTTCGCCCTTGAGGATCTGTGCCGAGATCTGGTTGGCGATCTGCTGGTAGATCGGCGTCCCCGAAGCGGCGGAAACGATTATGTCCATTGATTGCGGGTCCAGCCTTCGGTTAGAGGTCGACCATCTCGAGATTGGCGGCCGCTTTCTTGTTGGCCCAGAGCGTCGCGCCTGCGAACGCGGCCAGCCCGACCACGAAGGCGGCGAGTTGGTAGGGCAGGTGCCCCCATGTCCGATCGTTGAAGAGCCCCGCCACCGCCGGAACCGCGACGACAACGGTGTTGACGGCCGCTGTGAAAACCAGTGAGATCAGCGAGCCTCCGAGCAGAGGCCACAACATGCGGTAGGGCCTCTTATAGCTGCCGGGCACATAGATGGCGTTGAAGATCGCGTACATGAGAAACGCTGTGCCATAGAAGGCCAGATTCGCGTTCATGCTGACGGTGTTGTCCATCGGGTAGAACCACAGCCGGACCACCGTGCACACTGCCGCCACCACGATGTAGGCGAGTTCCCACCCGACGATGACGCACGTGCGTGCCGTGACGATATCCCTCTTGCGCACGGGCAGGAGCGCGGTGAAGATCAGATCGTTGTTGGCCTTGTCGGTCTGCGCGATGATCATTATCAGAATGTACACATAGATGAACGCGATGTAGTACAGCCATTGGGGAAGGAGCACCAAGGCGGGCAACAGAAGAAATGAGAGCAGGGCTGGATGCGTGCTGAGCCGCAGTTCTTTGTGGATCAAGTGCCTGAGCATGGTGATCACCCCTCCAACATCGGGCGGTCGACCCGCTCGTGAAGACGACGGCATCGA
>JAKAHF010000073.1 GCA_021815245.1 Actinomycetes bacterium | reverse complement strand
GCCGGTGAAACCAAGGTCATTCTGTTTGTAGCCGACCAGCCTTGTCTTCACGTCGTCGGTCAGTTGGACCCTCGTTCCCTTGACGATTCTGTATTCGTTCACGAAGTCGTCCTTTTCCTTGCTCGCCACAAGCCGCCCATCGGCGATGTAGGTGATGTAGTCGGCGCATTTGTCGAGGTCGGAAGTGATCTGCGTTGAGAAGAGGATGCTGCGCTCGCCGTTCTCGATGACTGCCCTGAAGAGGTCGAGCACTTCGTCGCGCGACACCGGGTCGACACCCGACGTGGGTTCATCGAGCATGAGCAACCGTGCCCCGTGGGATAGGGCCAGGGCAAGCGCGTACTTGACCTTCATGCCCGAACTCAACTGCTCGACCGTCTTCGTCTCGTCGAGGTCGAAATGGGCCAGGTAGGTTCGGTAGGCCTTCTCGTCCCAACGATCGTAGAACCGGCGATAGGTATCGGTGAGACGGGCAACCGGTGTGCGGGGGTGGTACCCAAAGCCTCCGAGCATGAAGCCGATATCCTGCTTGAGCTCCAACTCGTGCGTACGAAAGTCGCGGCCGAGGACGGCCACCGTGCCCGAGTCGGGCCGGACGAGATTCATGATCGCCTTCAGCGTGGTCGTCTTGCCGGCGCCATTGCGGCCGACGAACCCCATGATGTACCCGGGCTCGAGGCTGAAGGAGACATCGTCCAGCGCGAAGCTCTCATACCGCTTCGTCAGGTGCCGGACATCCAACAGAGTCATGCGAACCTCCAGATTGTATATATCGTACATACACAATATTGCACTGCGAACGGCGTGTCAAGTCAGCGCTGACGATGGTTCGATCTGGAATCCACGATAGTGACGAAGCGACGCAGGCGGCACCGACCATGCCCGAAACTTGGCGTTCGTCAGATCGTTCACCCCACTCGCCGAGACCACAAGAGGAGTCGAAACGATCCATATCTCGAGGTTTTCGCGGCTTCCCACGGATTCCGTCTTGACGCTGTGCTGTAGGACCAATAAAATGCTGAACATAGGCATGCCTACAAGCTGCTGTTAGTAATACCGCAAGAAAGGTGGCGGGACCGTGATCGCATCTCTGGGAATCGCACTGCGCGAGGGCATCGAAGCAGCTCTCGTAATCGGGATAGTCCTTCTCTATCTGGCAAGAACGGGCCGCTCGAGCCTGAAAGGTTACGTGTACGGGGCCACAGCCGCGGCGGCTGCCATCTCGGTGGCGTTGGCCGTGGTCTTCGAAACCGTGGGTTTCGATGCCGAGAACCCTATCTTCGAAGGGATCATACTTGCCATCGCGGGTGTCTTCGTGATCACCATGGTGATCTGGATGATGCGCACTGTCAGGGGATTCAGGGCGGGCATGGAGGATCGACTAGATTCGCTGGTGGCTGCGCGGACCGGTCGGGCCCTGGGCTGGGGCCTTTTCGGTTTCGTGTTCTTCATGGTCCTCCGCGAGGGGGTTGAACTCGTGCTCTTCCTTCAGGCGGCGACACTCGGGAGCGAGGCGAGCATCGCCGGTCTCGTCGGGGCGGTCGTCGGCCTGGGGCTGGCCGTGCTGTTCGCGGTGTTCTTCGCGCGCGGCAGCGTGCGGGTGAATGTCGGGCGGTTCTTGCGCTACACGGGTTGGGCGCTTCTGCTCCTCGGAGTGAAGCTTCTGCTCGGCAGCCTCCACGAGTTTGGCGAGATGGCCGTGCTGCCGTTCGGCAACGTGTTCTTTGAGGAAGCCGGAGAGTTGACCGAGGGCTTGGCCGGTGACATCCTTGTGAGCGTCGTCATCGCCGTCCCGGTGGTTCTTCTGCTCTGGGACGTGTCTGGTCCGTCACGTCGACGCCTGCGTGCGCGTATGCACAGGCGCGGTGGAGAGGGCCCTTCTATAGTCGAGGCTGCCCATGACCAACACTGAGAGCCGCGAAGAGTACCTCGAGACGGTCTTCAAACTCGAGCAGACGTCCAAAGGCGCCACCGTCACGCGCATGGCGCGAGAGCTCGGGGTGAAACCGGCCTCGGTGTCGCAGATGACGGTTCGCCTAGTCGAAGCGGGATTGCTGGAGAGGCAGACTCCCAGCGGACGCATCGTGCTCACCGACCAGGGGAGGAGCGAAGCCGTCAGGCTCGTGCGACGCCACCGGTTGAGCGAGCGCCTGCTCACCGACTTCCTCGAGCTGCCCTGGGATGATGTTCACCAGGAGGCGTGCCGGCTGGAGCATGTCTTGAGTGACGCGGCCGAAGCGAGCCTCGCCCGGCGGCTCGGGTACCCCTCGACCTGTCCCCACGGGCGAGCGATCCCCTACGAGGACCACGAAGTCGCCGTCGAAGCCACCCGCTCTCTCGCCGACATGACGCCGGGGAAGACGGGTCGCGTTTCGCACGTGTCGGAGGAAGGGGTCGAGTTTCTGCGCTACCTGGCCTCCTGCGGACTTACACCGGGGAGCCTCGTCAGAATCGAGAGTGCGGCGCCCTTCGGCGGCACTCTGACCATCGTAGTCGAGGGCGACACCCACCATGTGGGCAGGGAAGTCGCCGAGAAGGTGTTCGTAGCGTAGCGACGCGCCGGTCAGTCCAACGACAGTCCGAATCCAAATGGGTAGAGCGGATCACCCGAATCGTACGGCACGTCAGGCTTTTGACTACGCACCGCCTCCATCGATCGCGGCAGCTCGAAGGGGAGTCTGCCCTCAGGTGCGGCTCGCCCGAAGACGGCATCGAGCACCGCCTGGTCGGACGCCCCGTACTCTACCAACAGGGCCTTTGCCGCGCCGGCGATCTCGGGGATCACCGCGGGGCGATCGAGGTACAGCACGACCACCGTCGGCACCGCCGCCAGCAGAGCGAGGATCTCGGTCTTCGCCTCGCCCTTGAAATCGAGATCGCCATGGTGGAACCCACGGGCGAGAGGATTGTCCGACTCGACCGGGTACCAGGGTGCTTCGAGCCTCACGATGGCGACGTCGGCCGCCTGGGGCGTGTCGACGACCTCCGCGTAGTGCGCAGCGGCCGAGCCGTCGATATTCTTGACGAAGACCTTCGTGCGCGCACGGAGCGGCAGCGTCGCGCCGTCGTTCTTGAGAAGCGTCATCGCCCGTCGCTGCGAGGTCAGCCCTTCAGCGCGCGCCTCGGGGTCGCCGAGCACCTCCGTAACCCGGTTCTCGTCGACGAATGGGTTGTCGAACAGGCCCAAGCGGAACTTCAGCCGCAGGAGCCGTCGCACCGACACATCGAGCCGCTCCTCGGACAGTCTGCCCGATCGCACCAGCTCGACCACCAACTCCGGACAGCTCTCGCCTCCAAACTGATCGACCCCGGCGTCCAGCGCCCTCAGCACCCTGTCGGCGGGGGTGAGGTGCTCCACGCCCCAGGCGCGAGCCGGCCATACCGTTCCGCCCATACGCGTGTCGGTGATCACTCCCCAATCGGTGCAGACCACCCCGTCGAACCGGTACTTCTCGCGCAATAGGCCGGTCACGATGCCCTTGTTGAAGGCCATGGCCACGTTCTCGCCGGTCTGGTCGACCGGGACGCCGTAGTAGGGCATGACTGCGGCCGTGCCGGCTTCAAGGGCAGCCTCGAAAGGCACGAGATGGTAGGCGAAATTGCCACCCGGGTAGATCTGGCCCTTGTGGAACTCGAAATGGGGGTCGAACCCCTCGCATTGGGGACCTCCCCCGGGGAAGTGCTTGGTCATGCAGGCCACGCTACCCGGCCCGAGCGCGTCTCCCTGAAAGCCGCCGATGTACGCCTTGGCGAGCCGGGCCGTCAGCTGCGCGTCTTCGCCGAAGGTGCCGCTGATGCGGGCCCAACGCGGTTCGGTCGCGAGGTCGACCTGCGGATGGAGCGCCATGCGGATGCCGAGCGCCAGGTACTCCCGCCGGGCGATGTCGGCGAAGCGGCGCACAAGTTCGTTGTCACCGATCGCGCCGAACCCGAGTGTCTCGCACCACTGTGAGAAATCGGTCGCACTCATGGCGAAGATGGCGTTGGAGAAGTGGTTGCGCGGATCGGACGCGATCGTCACCGGGATGCCCAGCCGGGTCTGTTCGGCGAGGCGCTGAAGCGCGTTGTGCCAGGTGGCGACCACCTGCCCGCTGGGGATCTGCCATAGGTTGAAGTGGGTCATCTGCTTTTCGGTCAGCTGCTCGGCGGCTATGAGCCCCGCCCCGATGCCGGCCGTGAGCCCGTCCTGCCGCTCGAGTGACCCGTTGTCATTGACGGCGGCGCCGTTGATGAACAGTAACCCCGCTTTCTCCTCGAGGGCCATCTGGGCGAGAAGGTCGTCGACCCGGGCCTCGATCGGCTGCCGGTGATCTTCGTAGACATCGAGCAGTTCGTTCTTGTTGAGGTCGCGAAACGAGAAGCCGTTTACGACCCGCTTCAACCCAGAGTGACGGGCGGCCAGGCCGTTCGTATCGCCCGACTCGCGATCGATGTGCGGATTCATACGCCACTCCCTGCGCCGTGAGTCTGGTCGCCAAATCACCTAAGGACATTCTCACGCATCTCTCATGCTCGTCTCACCGCCGTCTTGCAGACTCTCGCCTGACGAAGCCACCGAGTCTGGAGTGACGATGAAGCACGACGCGAAAGAAGCACAGCCCGGCCTGCCGCCCCAACCCGCACCTCCACGCAATCGACCGCGCGATCGGCATGGATCGCAACGGAGCTACAAATGGATACGGCTACCGGTGCAGGTGTCGATAGCAGTGTACGTGCTGCTGATCGCGATCGGCCAGAGCGTGAGCTGGTCGTGGGCGGCCAATCTCCACACCATATGCCCCTTCGGTGGTGTGGCCAACCTCTACACCTATTTCTCCACCGGCGGCTACGTGGCCAAACTTCACTCCGCGGTCTTCGTCATGCTGCTTGCCCTCGTTCTCGGTCTCGTCCTGACCGGCAAGAGCTTCTGTGGATGGATCTGCCCTCTGGGTACGGTGCAAGAACTGCTCGGCAAGATCGGACGCCGTCTCTGGCCTCGCGCCTACGGCAAGGTGCCTCACGTGATCGACCGCGTGCTCCGCTACGCGAAGTACGCCATTCTCGCGTGGATTCTCGTTCAGACGGCTCGGAGCGCTCATCTGGCCTTCGGCGACTACGATCCCTACGTCAATCTGTTCACAATCTGGAGCGACGAGATCGCGTGGACGGGCTACCTCGTGGTCGGGCTCACCGTGGTCGCGGGGCTCTTCGCCGAGCGGCCGTTCTGCCGCTACGCCTGCCCGCTGGGGGCGGTCAACGGCTTCTTCAACTCGTTCTCTCTCTTCCAGATCAAGCGCGACGCGAACACCTGCACCGACTGCGGGCGGTGCGACAAGGCCTGCCCCGTAGGCATCAAGGTGTCGGCAAGCAGCGCCGTGCGGGGGAGTGAGTGCACACGCTGCCTCGAATGCGTAGCCGCGTGCCCGGTGCGCAGCTCGGGTGAAGCGCCGCTCAAGGTGAGGGCTCTCTTCTCGCCCGCGCCCTTCGCGCGGAAGGCCCTGCCCGTCACCGCCTTCATGGTCATCGCCCTCTTGGCCTTCGCGGTTCCGGTGGTCGTCACGAACGCAAGCGGTGATTTCGCCATCAAGACCACCTATGTCTACAACTCGGCGGCCGACATCAAAGGCTCATCCCCTCTGTCCGACCTGGTGGAGAACTTCCCGATCTCGGAGCATGGTCTCTATAACGGTTTCGGCATCGACGCCTCGGTCGGCACGGCCACACAGATCAAAGACATCGCCGGCGAGATGGGTCTCGCTGAGGCCGAGATCGTCTCCCCCTCGACCTTTCGCGCGGTCATCGCCGCTCTCGACCAATCCCTCGACCGGTTCGCCACCGAGATCGGAGCCGACGCCGACCGGCTGAGCGAGGTGCTGCAGCTCGGCGGAGTCACAGGCTCGAGCACCGTGCGAAACCTGGCCGAGCAGGGCCCGTTCGGGTCGCTCACCTACCTCGTCACCGGTGTGTGGCCGGCCGGCGAACCGGATGGCGAGTCTTCGGCTGCAGCGTCGACAACTCCCGAACCAGCGGTATCGACCAGTTCGAGTTCATCGGGCGGTGAATCGGGCACGGGTGAAGCGTCGGGCGATGGCACGGGTCAGGCCATCAAGGGTTCGACCACGTTGGCCGCGATCAAGGACATGGTTGCGGACTATCCGGCGTTTCTCGCCGAATTCGGCATATCCGCGTCCGAGGAGGCAAGCGCGACACTGAGAGACCTGGCCTCAAAATTCGGCTTCGAGGTCGACGCGGCGCGCACATACATCGACGAGCACGACTGACGGCCCCTCGCTGCCGCGCCACGATCCGTACGCCGTTGTGCGCGTTCGTGACTTCAAGCATTGTGGCTGCGCACGAACTCCTGGTCAGCTCGTAGTGATGCGCGTCGCGCATAGAAGTGCTGCATATGCGCGTTTCTGCATACTTGATGAGGTGAAGTTGACTATTCCGCGCGACGCCCCTATTGTGTTAACGAGCGGACGCTCAATAACTGTGGAGGGGAAGAGGGTCCGGCGCGCATGTCTTGGGAACGACACAAGGAGCTGATCGTGGAAGAACGTGAGCGTCATGATAACGATCTCGCCGAGCGGACCGTCAGCCGGCGGGAATTTCTGAAGATCGCGGGCGTCACCGGCGCGGCTGTTGGTCTGACGGGCGGCTTGGGTGGTCTCCTCGCGGCCTGCGGTGGCGGCGACGAGACGCCGACCACTATGGCCCCCGACACGACGGCCACGACCGCCGGCACCGAGACTACGGCGGCGACCGCCGGCTCAACCACTACCGTGGCGGCCGGGGCCGAGCAGGGCACCCCGCTCAAGGTCGGCCTCATCGTCCCATTGACCGGTCCGCTGGCCGAATTCGGTGCTCCGACCGAGTACCTCACCAAGAAGGTCGAGCAGGTGACCGGTGGCAAGATCGTCACCAAAGACAACAAAGAGCGCGAACTGAAGTGGCTCACCCAGGACAGCCAGTCTGACGCCCAGCGGGCGGCGCAGGTGACGGGCGACCTCATCCAGAACGACAAAGTCAACATGATCCTCGCCGAGGGCGGGCCCGACTCGGTGCTCGGTCCTGCAGATCAGTGCGAGTCGCTCGGCTGCCCGGGTCTCTTCACCAACCTTCCCTGGACCGCTTTCACCTTCGGCCGCGGCAACGACGGCAAGACTCCGTTCAAATGGACCTACGCCGTCACCATCGGCACTCAGGAGAACGGCCGCGCAGCCGTCAGCGCCTTCGAGGCCTACAAGCCCGGCACGAACAAGAAGGCCGCCCTGCTGTATCCGAACAACGCGAACGGCATCGAGTACTCCGACATGAAGAACGGCATCCCGCCGCTGCTCGATGAGCTCGGCTACTCGTACGTCATGCCCGATCTCTATCCGCCGTCGTCGGAGGACTTCACCAACCAGATCGCGCAGTTCAAGAAGGAAGGCTGCGACGTCCTATTGGGCTCGGGCGTCACGCCGGAGTTCGCCACCTTCTTCAAGCAGGCCGTGCAGCAAGGGTACAAGCCCCCGCTCATGTCCAACGGTATCGCGCTCCTGTTCCCCAGCGCGCCCGAGTCGCTCGGCCCGGCAGCCGAGAACCTCATCTGCGAAATCGCCTTCCATCCCGACTTCCCCTTCACCTCGCCGCTCACCGGCCAGACCTGCCGTGAGATCTGGGACGAGTACGAGGCGACCACGGGCAAGCAGGGGCAGGGCATTCTCAATGCCATCAGGCTCTATGAATGGGCTGTGGACGTCTTCAAGCGGGCCGAGAACGTCGAAGACCCCGCGTCGATCATGGAAGCGGTGGCGGTCAGCAAAGTCGACAGCGCGGCGTATCCGTTCGACTTCACCAAGCCTGTTGGCGACAAGCAGCGCCCGCATCCCAACATCTGGGTCGTGCCGGTGCTCGCCGGCCAGTGGCAGAAGGGCAAGGGCAAGTGGATGTACGATCAGGTCATCGTCGGCTACGGCGGCTTCCCCGAACTCAAGGACACGATCCCCTTGGGCGGCGAGACCCTCGGCATG
>JAKAHF010000072.1 GCA_021815245.1 Actinomycetes bacterium | reverse complement strand
TGCCCGACCGGGCGAATCACTACCCGCTCGAGCACCACATCCAGGATAGCGCGCTTCATCTGCGCGCTCAGCGAATCCCGCTGATTGGGTATCTATTCACAACCTACGCCGAGGCGGCCGGCGACCGCCTCGGCAAAGGCCGCCGCATCGCGGTCGAGGGCAGTCTTCGCCAGGATGTGTACGAGAAGGATGGCGAAGAGCGCAAAGCCGTCTCCGTCGTCGCGAAACGTCTCGAGTACCTCTAGGACTGATGTCTACTACGGGATCCGGCGCGCTGCGCGGCGCCGGATCCTCTGCCGCGGGCACACCCTCCAAATAGGCGAGAAGCACAATGAGCACCGTTGACACCTTGGTTCATGTTGATACGATGACTACCGCCGTGAATTGCGAAACGGCTGCGTTCTGTGACCGGGATCAGCGGGGGGAGATGCCGGTGGCCGGATCCCGCGACATAGCTGAGCAGCGTGTAAGGGCGTTGGCCGCCAAGCTCAGCCTTCCCCACATGGGGTTCATAAAGCCCCGTCCTCGCCTGCGGAGCCTCCTCGACCCGGTGCGAGCTGGAGGCGTCGTCACTCTCGTGGCCGGGCCAGGCTATGGCAAGACGGCGCTGATCGTCGACCTGCTCAATTCGTCCCCGGGCAATACGGTGTACGTCGCGGTCGATGAGGGTGATGGCGATCCGATGAGGTTCCTGACGTACCTCATGGTCGGCATCGGCATGAACCCTCCACGTCTCAACGAGCCCGCCGACATCGGGTGGGACGTTCTGACCGAGAGCGACGCGCGGCTACTCGACCGAACAGCCGCACTCATCGATCACATCTCGGGCCTGGCGGGTCAGACGACTGTCATCGCCATCGACGACCTGCATCTGGCCGGCTCTTCGCACGGTGTGGTCACCATTCTCGATCTCCTGGTGAGGAGTCTGCCCCCGGCGTGGACTATCGTGCTTTCGTCGCGACGGCCTCTTCCTCTCAAGTTTCCCAAGTTGACCTTGGGCGGCAGGGTGGTGCACATCCAGGGACGTGAGCTGAGGTTGACCCCAAGCGAGGTAGGCGCGTGGGCGTGGCAGAACTGGGAGGTGCAACTGACCTCGTCCGAAGCCAGGGCCCTCTGGCGACTCACTCAGGGCTGGCCCGCTGCTCTGGTGCTCCTTGGTCGGCGCCTGTTTGCCAGGGGCGCCGTGGTGAGACGTCGAGACCTCGTTCGCATCATCGCCAAAGGTGACGACCTGCGTTCCTATCTGGAACGCGACATCTTCGCGGGTATGGACGACGTCGCGGCAGAGACCATGCTTTCCGCGGCCATGCTCCCCCGGGTCATCTTCCCCCGAGACGACACCTTCTTTCCCGGCGCCCCGGGCGAAGCCGAGGCGCTTCTCGACGACTTCGTGTCACAGGGTTTCCTCGTGAGCAGCACAGGCCCGCGTGCGTACACGATCCACCCCTTGCTGCGCGGCTATGCCGAACGCCTGGCGCGTGTCAACGAGGATTCGGGACTGCTCGACCGCACGGTCACACATCTCGAACGCCAAGGTGAGTACCATCATGCCGCCTCGCTCTATCTGCGAGCCGGTCGCATCGAGCAGGCAGGCCGGCCTTTGCGCCAACTCACTCTGTCGTCCCTGAGCGCGACGGTGAATCTCGCCCGCGAGGAGTGGCTCGAATCGATGGTCGCCGGATCGACGTCGACGGAAGTGACACATCCCTGGCTTCTCGTCATGCGGGCCCGCATGTTCCAGCAGCAGGCGAAGTACGAGTATGCCATCAACCTCTACGAGCAGGCCGCCCGCAATCTCACCGCCAACGGCGACAAGCAGGGCCTGTTGCCCGTGCTCATGAGCACGGCCTTCTGCCTGTTCAACCAAGGGCTGTGGGAGGAGAGCCTCGACGTGATCCAACGCTGCCGGTCGGCGGCGGGATCGTCGCAGGAACGAGTCGAGGTGCTGCTGACCGAAGGCACCGTGCTGATAAGCCTGTGCCGATGGGACCAGGCCGTTGAGGACTTGGAGCGGGCTCTCGCCCTGGCCTCTCTGGAGAGTCGCCAGGCTGTTGCACAGAGGGTCTACGCACAGAGAAGCAGGCTGTTCACGTGCATGGGCCAGTACGGGCTGGCCCGGCGTTGGGCCGAACGGGCTCTCGCCGATGGCGATGCATCGCGGACCCCGAACAAAGTCTCGATGCTTGGTGCTCTGGCGACGGCTGCCTGTCAGATGGGCGACTACGAGCACGCGGAGCAAGTGGCCGCCGACTGTATGCGCGTGATCGCGAGCCGGGGATATGAGTTCCTCGAAGCCTCGGCGTTGCTCACTCAGGCCGATGTCGCACTCGGCCGGTGGGACTACCGCACGGCGGTGCTCAAGATCAAGCAGGCCCAGCTCGTGGGCCTCGAAACCGATGATCCCCAGATCGCCTACTGGGCGGAGAATCTACTCGGCGACCTCTGCCGGAGGAGTTCCAACCCGCACCGCGCGCTGGAGCACCACCGCGTCGCCTCGGAGATGGTCGAAGGCAACCGGCTTGCGGTGCTGGAGCGCGTGCACTCGGCCGCGGCGGAGGCGATCGACTACGTCTACCTTGGCGAAGACGGTGAGGCCAGGATGCGACTGGAGCATAGCGTGCGTGACGCTCGCCGCTGGAACCTCAGTGGCACGCTCTCGCGTTCGTTGTTCTACCTCGGTTGGCTGGACGCTCGAGAGGGTCGCGAGTCAGAGGCTGCGAAGAGTCTCACCGAAGCGATGCGTATCGCCGACGAGTACAGCCATGTGCACTTCTTCGCCCAAGAGGCCAGAGTCGCCGCGCCTGTGTTGGCGCTCTGCGATCGCTTCGGGGCGCGAACGTTCTTGCGTGACAAGGTGCTACCTGTGCTTACCGAGCCCCTGCGCGGGTACTTCCTCGACCTGGCCGATGGTCCGGTGTACCCTACCGACGTGCCTCTTGGAGTCAGGCGGCGCGGGGCGGTGCGCATGCCGGCTGTGCTCACGCAAGGGTCTCCCGGCGAGACTTCGGCCGCGGGAATAGCATCGCTGACCGAGCGGGAGAGAGAGATCCTCGAGATGATCGCGTTGGGCATGTCCAACAAGGTCATCGCTTCGCGGCTGTTCATCTCTGAGAAGACCGTGAAGACGCACGCCAACCACGTGTTTCACAAGCTTGGCGTCTCGAGCCGCCTGCAGGCCACGCTTGTCTTTCAGACCTACCAGCGCTCGGTAACACAGAAGCCCGCCGTGAGACGAGGACGAAAGCAGGCGGTATGACCTGCCGGCCCCACGGCGGGCTGCGGAGCGCGTGGTCCGCGCTACTTCTGGAAGATCACCGGGATGTCGTCGACGACGACTTTCGAGCCGTCCTTCGGTGAATCGAAGTAGACGATCAGAGAGCCGAGACCCGCCTCGAAGTCGGCTGGGTAGGTGAGCGTGACGTCGAACGTACCCCGCGTGCCGGTGCCCGAGGTGGCTGTCACCAGTTCGTCAAGGATCTCGATGCCGCCCGAGTCGATGAGCTGCACTCGGAAGGTGGCCTCGAACACGTTGGCGGTGCCGGTCACACGCAGCGGGCTGCGCACCGTGTTGAGAACGGTGGGTGACTCGACCAGGATCGCCGGAGACTGGTCCTCGAAATCCAGACGGCTCATCGGGTGGTCGATGATGATGCCTTCGCCCCCGAGGACTTCGATCGGCTTGCCGTCGAGCTTGAAGCGCACGCCCTCGACGCTCGGGAATTGCGTCAGAGTGAAGACCACCTCGGCAAGCCGCATGAACATGGAAAGGCTGCCGCCACCCGACTCATACTCCTTCGACAGGTCGACCGTAGCTACTCCGTTCTCGATATCGAGTCCCAGGAAAGTGGTGCCTTCAGGGATGTTACTGACCAAGCCGGCCTGCTTCTCATCGGACGTCGGACCCTGCAGAAGCGCCCTCATCGCGGCCGCCCCCACCTCCTGCGTCTTCGGGATCACCCGCGTCGCGGCGCCCATCTTCTCGTTCCTCGAGAAGTAGACCCGAAGGGTCGTCGTGTCGCCGGCGAGAGAGGTGCTCGTCGTGACCGATGGCAGCGTAGTCGTGGTCTCGGCCGGCACCGTGGTGGTCGTGTCTTCTGGCGCTGAAGTGACGGTCGTGCTGATGGCGCCGCCGTCACCCACATCGCTGCCCATGCCGCAGCCGACAGCTGCCAGGCAGAAGACGCCGATGACCAGTATCGTGCCGGCAACCCATTTCATCGCACGCAGATCGGCGAGTGAGGATTTCATTGTCGTTCCCTCCTTAGAACCTGGCCTCTTGCATGAAGACATGTTTGACCACCGACTTAACAGGCCTGCCGCGGTCAGGTAACGATAGTGTTACGTTTGGCTCCGCCCGTGCCGGCGACTCACTCTTCGACGGCCGGCAAGGAGATCACGAATCGGGCGCCTCCGCCGGGAACGTTCGCGGCCGTGACTTCACCGCCGAGCAGGCGGGCGTTCTCACGAGCGATCGCGAGGCCCAAGCCACTGCCTCTGCTCGAGGCGCGGCTGGGGTCGGCTTTGTAGAAGCGGTCGAAGACGTAGGGGAGATGCTCGGGCGGCACACCCGCGCCGGTGTCGGTCACCGCGACCCTGACCACGCGCTCGCCTGACGGACCGTCGTCGATGCGTGTTTCGATCGTCACGGGAGGGGTCGCGTGTCGAAGCGCGTTCTCGACCAGGTTCACCACGATGCGCTCGAGACGACGCCGGTCGACCAGGACTACCGGACCGCCTTCCGGAGAGGCCTCCCTGGCGTCGGCGTGGGCCGCCCAGGGGCCGCGGACTATGATCTGCTCAGACCAGTCGTGTGCCTGCACGAGTTGATCGAGGAAGAAGCCGAGTCTCACCGGCTCCATGACCGTTTCGGCTGCTTGCGCCTCAAGACGGCTGATCTCGAGGAGGTCATCGACGAGCTGCCTGAGGCGGGTGATGTCGGCGCTGACCATCTCGACCAACCGCCCCACCTCCGCAGCGCACGCGGTCGGACTGCCCTCGACGCGAGTCTTGAGCAGCGAAGCCTCTCCCACCAGAGCGGCGACCGGTGTGCGGAGTTCGTGAGCGACGTCTGCCACAAAGCGGCGCTCACGGGCCTGGCCCGCTTCTAGGTCGAGCATCTTGGCCTGCAGGTTCTCGGCCATACGGTTGAACGAACTTGCCAGCACGCCGAATTCGTCGCCGCCCGTAGGCAAGCGGATGCCGAGGTCACCCTGCGACATCTGCACCGCCGCCTTGCTGGCCCTCCGTACGGGCCTCACGAGACCTCGGGCGAGAAGGTAGCCGACAAGTGCGCCAATCACCGCCAGCACGATCCCAGCGATGATGAGCACGTTGCGAAGAGACGCGAGTTGCGCCAGACGATCGCCTTGGGGGTAGAAGAAGTAGAGGGCGATCTCGCCGGAGTGGGCCAGGCCCCCGACCACAAGCGTCGGCTGCCCGCTCACGTCGATCAGCTGATAGCCGATCCGCCCCGCCGACACCTTGGCGGCGAGGTCGGCCGAGACAAGGTCGGCTGAGACGTCGAAGCCCGAGTGATAGGGCTGCTGCCCCGTCTCGAGAAGGGTGGCGAAATCACCTCGAATCTGGAAAGCGTTGACAAGCCGCTCATAGTCGGCGTTCTCGGGAGCTGCCGGTAGCATCGAGTCGGCGAGCATGAGATTGAACCTCGACTGCCCGATGGCCTTGTCGAGGGCATCCTCATCCTGGGCGGCCTTGGTGATGAAGTAGGCCGAGAGAGTGAGGGCCAGCGCCGTCAGGATCACCGCGCCGGCGAAGCTGAGTGCCACCCTTCGAAGTAGCGAGTGGCGCAAAGGAGAAGCATGCCGCGGCGGCGCCGACACCGCACTCAGCCCGTATCGCCCTTGTGGGCGCGGTAGCCCACCCCCCGCACCGTGAGGATGAGGAGCGGGTGGGCGGGGTCATCCTCGATCTTGGCACGCAGCCTCTGTACGTGGACGTCGACCAGACGGCTGTCGCCGAGATAGGTGTAGCCCCATACCAGTTCGAGCAACTGATCGCGCGAGAGGACCTGGCCCGCGTGCCGGGCAAACTCATAGAGCAGGCGGAATTCTGTCGCGGTGAGCGCGAGCTCGGACGAGCCTCGCCGCACCAGGTACGCGGCTGGGTCGATCGCAAGCGGACCCAGAGTGAGCGGAGGCTCGATCTGCGACGTTCCCGCCCGAGGCCCACCCGGCAGCGTAGCCTCCCCGCGAGTGGGATCGGTCGGTGTGGCGCCCGCTGATACGTCCATCCCCCGCGAGCCACCTTGGAGAGGTTCGTCTCTGCCGATCGCTGGAGCCGTGGCCCTTCGCAACGCCGAGCGAACTCTCGCTATGAGTTCAGGGAACTCGAACGGCTTCGTGATGTAGTCGTCGGCTCCGGACTCGAGCCCCGTGACGATATCGTCGGTCGATGTTCGAGCGGTGAGCATCATGATGGGCACCAGAGAGACCTTGCGCAGTTCTCGGCAGACGGCGAACCCGTCGAGCCCCGGGAGCATCACGTCAAGCAGCACAAGGTCAGGCCTTCGCGAGGCGAACACGAGGAGAGCCGAGGGGCCATCCGCGGCGGCGGCCACCTGGAAGCCCTCGCCCTCGAGGCCCAGCCTGATGACCTCCCTCAGCGATGGATCGTCTTCTACAACGAGGAGCAGTGCGCTCATGCCGACGATTATCCCTCTCGACGCCCTGTGCTTCCATAGTCATGTTGGGCGCTACTAGCGTACATCGTTCAGTTGGCCCCCGTAAACCATTTTGCTGCTACGAGCGCTCTTTTGCGTTTTGACAGGCGATATATGGGGTGTTAGCATCCCATGTACACAAGATGTGGTGTCTCGACGCACGTGAGGGAGTCGAGATGCGGGTTGCTTGCTCCAAGGGGGATCCGGGTATGCGTACGCTGGTGGTAGTGAGGCAAGCCGTTTTGGGCTCAAGGGCCGCAAGCGGCGCGTCGACTGCAACGGGAGCGGGCGCGGGCGCATGAACTGCCCCTACTGTAACTCGCCCGATAGCCGGGTCGTCGATTCTCGCGAGACTGAGAGCAAGGAGGCGATCCGCAGACGCCGGGAGTGCTCGTCGTGCGGACAGCGCTTCACCACCTACGAGAAGATCGAGGAGATCCCCATCACGGTCGTCAAGCGCGACGGCAGTACCGAGATGTTTCACCCGGAGAAACTCCTGCGCGGTCTCATGCGCGCCTGCGCAAAGCGCGATGTGCCGGCTGAGAGTCTGCAGGCCGTGGTGGGCGACATAGAGCGTGAACTGCGCGAGGAGGCCGCCTACGAAGTCCCGTCCGAGCGGGTGGGTAAGATGGCTCTCGAGCGTCTGCAGGGCATAGATCTCGTTGCCTACGTGCGGTTCGCGTCGGTCTACCGGCAATTCGAGAACGTCGAGGAGTTCAAGCAGGAGTTGGAACGTCTGGAGGGAGGCTGCAGATGAAGCCACGTTGGCCGGTTTCGCGCGACCGCGATGCCGAACGCACTTGCAGCCGTTCGACGAAAGAGGGGATGAGATGACCGTCGCCGAACTACGAGCGCTTTCGTCCGAATTGGAGCACCGGCTCTCGCCTAGTGCGGTCAAAGTCCTTGAGAAGCGCTATCTCAAGCGTACTCCCGAGGGGCAGCCTCTTGAGGTGCCCGCCGACATGCTCGCCCGCGTGGCCGAGAACATCGCGCAGGCCGACCTGCTTTACCACCCAGAGAAGTCGCTCGATACGACGATCGCGGAGTTCTTCGCCGTCATGGCCAGGCTGGAATTCCTGCCCAACACCCCCACCCTCATGAACGCCGGCCGCGACCTGCAACAGCTCTCCGCGTGCTTCGTCTTGCCGGTCGATGACAGCATGGAGTCGATCTTCGGAGCCATCCGCGATGCGGCCCTGGTTCATCAGTCGGGGGGCGGCACCGGGTTCAGCTTCAGCAGGCTCCGTCCCAAGAACGACCTGGTCAAGTCGACCATGGGCGTCGCCAGCGGACCGGTGTCGTTCATGCGGGTGTTCGACATGGCCACCGAGACCATCAAGCAGGGCGGCACCCGGCGGGGCGCCAACATGGGCATACTGCGCGTTGATCATCCCGACATCGTGGAG
>JAKAHF010000071.1 GCA_021815245.1 Actinomycetes bacterium | reverse complement strand
GCTCGAAGCCGCCAGATTGGCCAAGGCCGACCAGGTATCGATCATGGTGCGCGAGTTCGCCGACCTGGAAGGGATCATGGGCGAGACGTACGCCCTCATGGAAGGGCGCGACCCCGAGGTCGCCCAGGCCATTCGCGAGCAGTTCCTGCCCGACGCGGCGGGCGGCGCGCCGCCCGAGACCGCGGCCGGCGCTCTACTTGCCACCGTTGAGAAGGTCGACAACATCACCGCCGCCTTCGCCTGCGGCGAACCGCCGTCGGGCTCCAAGGACCCGTATGGTCTGCGCCGCGCCGCGGCCGGCATGGTCTCTATCGCCATGAAGCACGGCCTTCACTACGATGTCGAGGCGCTGCTGGGCAGAACCTACGACGAGCTGGAGCGCTTCCCCGGATTGGTCGCCCGCGACACGGTCGTGCCCGAGGCTACCGCCTTCGTTCTCGAGCGTCTCGCCAAGACCTTGACCGATGACGGCGTCGCTCGCGACACCGTCGACGCGGTACTGCCGACCTCACGCGACTTTTTCGATCTGCGCCTCCGCGCCGCCGCGCTGCATGAGTTCCGGGCCGGCGCCCAGTGGGACGACCTTGTGACCATCTTCACCCGGCCGTCGAACCTGGCCAAGAAGCTGCCCGCTGAGGCGGCGGCACCGGCAGGCGACCCGCAGGGCGGCGTGTCACCGGCCCACTTCCAGGTCGAGGTCGAAGGAGCGCTGTTCGCCGCTTGGCAAGAAGCCGTGGCCAAGGTCGAGCCGGCCGTCGCCGCTCAACGCTACGGCGACGCGCTCTCGGCTCTCGCTGCACTGCGACCCGCGGTCGATCGCTACTTCGATGACGTGTTGGTCATGGTCGAAGACGAAGCGGTGCGGCTCAACCGCCTGCGCCAACTGGCCGCGATCGCGGCGACGGTGCGTAGGGTGGCCTGGCTGGAGCTGGTGCAGGGCTAAGCGACCGGCGTGCAGTTCGAGGCCGGCGCAGGTCGGCGACAGACTGCGAGGCGCTGCTCATGACGACCTTCACCAAGACCTTCCGCTTCGTGCGGCTGCCTTCGCCGCGACTGGCACCGGAGACGTGGCGGGAGTATCTGACCGACTCATGGGCAGACATGTCACCCCGCTGGGCGCGGCGACCGGTCGAGTCGACGGCTGAGCTACGGACGGCACTCGACCGCGACCTGCCCGAGCTGCTGCCCGACTGGGACGCGCTCGCGAGTGTTCTCGGCAAGTGGGATCTCGGCCGTCTTGCCCGGGGTCGTGACTTGACCGGCGGGGGGAGACCGTGGTAGAAGTATCGAGCTTCGAAAGAGGCCGGGTGCCGCCTGAGTCGCGCGACGTCAGGTGGAGAATAGGGAATCGGGTGCAAGTCCCGAACGGTCCCGCCGCTGTATACGGGGAGCGAACCCGCCGAACGGCTGCCGAATCATGATTCGCAGCCGGGGTAGCCACTGTCCGACCGCCACCATGCAGCATGGGTGGCAAGGAGGATGGGAAGGCGCGGGCGAGCGACGATCCGCGAGTCAGTAGACCTGCCCGGCTTTCTGGTGAGGAGACTGCGCAGATGTGGTCTCCGAAGACCCTCACGGAAGGGTCACGCCTGGAGATGATGGCAAAGTCTCCGGCCCTTTGGGCTGGGGACTTTTCTTGTTTGGAGCGTCCCCGCCTTGATGTGTGGTTCGACATGAAGGAGGGCGATGCTGAAGGTTCTCAAGATGAGGTCCCCAACCCGGGCGCCCGTGGCGCTCTTGACGGCCGCGGCGCTGTTCGGGCTCTGGGAGTCGATCGTTCGAGCGGCCGCGGTGCCGGCCTTCGTGCTCCCGCCTCCCTCGGCGGTGGTGCGCGAACTGGCCGCCACGCCGGGCGTCTTTGCCCACGCGGCAGTAGCGACGATCGGCGAGGCGCTGGGCGGTCTCGTGCTGGCTGCGATCGCGGCGTTGGGCTTCGCTGTCGTGGCGCTCCACTCGCGGCTTCTCGACAGGGCTCTCACTCCACTCGTGGTGCTCAGCCAGACCGTCCCGGTGATCACACTCGCGCCGCTTCTGGTGCTCTGGCTGGGCTACGGTGCGTTGCCTCGTGTCGTGCTGTGCGCTCTGGTCGCGTTCTTCCCGATGGCGATCACGGCTTTGGAGGGCCTGCGGACCACCGATCCCTGCTTGTTGCAGCTTTTGCGGTCGGTCGACGCTTCGCGCTGGGACGTGTTCTGGCGGGTGCGGCTGCCCCAGGCGGGGCCGTTTCTGGTCGCGGGCCTGAGGACAGGTGTGACACTCAGCCTGGTCGGCGCGGTAGTCGCCGAGTGGACGGGCGGGGGACGCGGTCTCGGTTACATCGTACTAAGCGCCAACTCGCGTCTGGCAGTGGCTCAGGCTTTCGCGGCCGTGCTCCTGATCTGCCTGCTCGGCCTGGCGGCCTACGGCCTCGTAGGTCTGGGAGAGCGGAGGGTGGGTTGGTGGAATCGTTCGAATCTCGATAGGAAAGGGATAGTCTCATGAAACGCGCCATGCGCATCGAGGCGGGTCTGACGGCGTTGCCGGGCCTCGCGATCGTGCTTGTTCTTCTGCTCGTTGTCCTTGTAGCTTGCGGCACGACATCGCCGCAGCCCGCGACCTCCACGCAAGGTCCTTCGGCGAGCGACACTTCGGTCGTCGAATCCGCCGGCTCCGGGGCACCCGAGGTAGCCCAAGTCGACCTGATAATGGACTGGATGCCGTGGGTGCTCGACATCCCCATCGATGTGGCCCAGGTGAAGGGCTTTTATCAAGAACAGGGTCTCACCGTGACGCAGACCCTGCCGGCGGGCCCGACCGACGTGGTCAAGTTCGTCTCCACCGGCAAGAGCCAGTTCGGACTCTACTACTCGCCCGACCTGATCATGGCTCTGGAGGAGGGCGCGCCGCTGCTCTCCCTTGGTGCGGTCATGTCACACGCGCCCGTCGGTGTGGCGCTCAAGCCGGGCTTCACGGCCGATTCGCCCGCGGCGCTGGCCGGCAAGACCGTTTCGATTCCCCTGATCCCGTCGACACGGGCCTCGTTCGAATCAATGCTGGTGGCCGGCGGTGTCGACTCAGGCGGGGTGCAGGTCATCGATCCGGGGTATGAATTGGTCGCTCCGCTTCTCACGGGCAAGGTAGACGCCGCCGCGTTCACCGAGTTCGGCGAACTCGTGCAGGTGCAAGAGCAGGGACAGGAACTCACCTATCTCGACTTCAGAGAGTGGGGAACGCCCGATTTCGCCTTTCTCGATCTGATCACCACCCAAGAATTCGCCCGATCGAATCCCAATACCACTCGCGCCTTCGTACGTGCCACCTACCAGGGATTGGCCTGGGCGGTCGCTCATCCCGAGGAAGCGGTCGAGCTGTACGTCGCCGCGCATCCCGAATTGGAGGCGTCGCTGTTGCTGGCTCAGTGGAAGGCGGCCGTGCCCTTCTTGGCGGTCGCCGCGGCACACAAGCCGGCCGGATGGCAGGACCTCGAGGCATGGACGAGCCTGAACGCCTGGATGAAGGCCGGCGGCCTGGTGCAGGGCACCGCCGACCTGAGCGCGGCGGTCAGCAACGACTATCTGGACGCCGGGGAGTAGACGCCGGCATGATCCGTGGCGCCCATATCGTCACGCGAGATCTGACCCTGGGCTACGCGGCGCCGGCATCGAAGCCGGCGCCGCGCCCCGAGCCGCGCCCGGTCGTCGAGCAGCTGCAACTCACCGTCGCCCCCGGGGAGCGTATCGTGTTGGTGGGAGCTAGTGGCTGCGGCAAGACGACCCTGTTGAACGCCCTAGCCGGTCTGCTCACGCCGCTCAGTGGCGAGGTGATCGTCGACGGCATGGTCGTGGCGTCATCGCAGCAGGGCTGCTCTTCGCGCCACGCCGCCTACATGTTCCAGAGAGACTTGCTGCTGCCCTGGGCGACCGCACTCGAGAACGCGATCCTGCCGGCCAGCATCGCGCGCCCTCGGGTCTCGAGACGTGACGGGGCGGGCCGATCGGGCGACCTTCGAGAGCGGGCCACCCGGCTGCTTGCCGAGTTCGGGCTGGGCGGTGCTCTCGAAGCCTACCCACATCAACTCTCCGGAGGGATGCGCCAACGGGTCGCTCTGGCCCGGACGTTGCTGCTGGAGCGGCGACTCGTGCTGCTCGACGAGCCGTTCGCGGGTCTCGATGCTCTCACGCGTGCCGAACTGCAGGAGTGGCTGCGAAGAGTGATGTTCGACCACGCAGCGACGTGGGTGCTGGTGACCCATGATGTGCATGAGGCGGCCGTCTTGGCCGACCGGGTCGCCGTGCTCGATAGCCGGGCGACTGGAATCGCCGGCTGGGTGCACCCGGCGCACTGTGATGCCCCCGAGACCGAGATAGCCCGTCTGCTCGCCGAAGCGCGTGGACTAGGATGATGGCGACACCCAGTTCTCGATCTTGAGTCCTGGATAGCCTGCAAAATCGGCCTCGTTGCTGGTGACCAGAGCAACGCCGAGTGCCGACGCGTGCGATGCGATCAGTTTGTCGAGCGCGTCACGCGACCTGTCTGCAACGGCAAGGCGGAGCGGGCCGTAGGCATGCGCCGCCTGGGCATCGAACGGTGCCGCGGGAATGTCCTCGAGAAGAGCCGCGAGCGCTATCTTGTTCCTCTGCTCGTGCTCGCCCGCACACGCTACGCCATACTCGAGTTCGGCGAGTGTGATGGCCGACATCACCACTTCGCCCACGAAGCAGCGGGCGAAGCGTTCGGCTACCTCGGGCGGGCGGTGCTTCATGAGGTAGATGCAGATGTTAGTGTCGAGCATGAAGCGGGCTGTCATAGGGCCTCGCGGTCGGGCTCGTCATTGACTCCGCGCCCACGGGCCATGAAGTCGTCGGAGAACCCGGCGAATCTTGCCAACGCCCCTTCGAGCGAGCGACCGACGGGGCGGATGCGGAGTTCGTCGCCGACCCGCTCTATCTCGACGTCGAGATCGGAGCGATCGAAGGCCAGTTCGGCTGGGATGCGCACCGCCTGAGAGTTGCCGTTGCGGAACACCCGGGTAGTAACCACGTCAACTCCTTGATGTGTGTACATGTACATCCTAGCTCCCGGGGCGGGTTGGGTCAACTTCGCTGGTGAGGGTAGCGCCGGCCAACGCCATCAGCTATCGGTCTTTGGATGGAGCCCGCGTGGCAGCCCTCTGCCTGGGATTGGGTCGCAAAGCGCAATGGGGTAGTGTTCAGCGCAGGCTCGCGCAAACGGGAAGGTCGCGGCGCCAGTCGAGGGAGGCTACGCCTGACCCTTGCTCGTCGCCAAGACACGAGAGGCCGGGTTCGCACCCGGCCTCTCGGCTGATTCGTTCCGCTAGGCCAAACGCCTAGTCACGGGTCCTGTGCTAGTCGCGGGCTCCGACCTTCTCTGCCTCGTGCGCGCCGGCCTCACCGCGCAGGTCGTCGGCGTCGGCGCCCTTCTTCAGGCGCTTGTTGTAGTCGGGATCGCTCTCGAGCCAGGTGTGAGCCCACTTGGTCTCGGCCCACACCGGAGTGAGGGCTTCGCGGACGTTCTTCGCGTATCCGTGCAGCGCGGGCTGCAGATCGGTGATGAGAGTCTCAGCGCCCTCATGCGTCGGATAGGCGCCGTTGCGCTCGACGGCCTTCTTCATCACACCGGGATGGTCGATGAGCGGGCAGGGGAGCAGCAGGTTCTTGCCGAACGGCGCCATGCTGCGGATATCCTTGAAGAAGTCGGACGACAGGCAGTCGACCAGCGACTTGTCGCGGATGTTGTCGGTCGCGAAGTGCGCGAAGATGCAGGGCTCCACATCGCCCTTGTTGTTGATGTGGATGTACTTGCGTCCGCCTGAGAGGCAGCCGCCCGTGAGCGGTCCGTCACCCCAGAAGTCGGCGACCAGAAGCGGGTACTTGTTGCGGATGCCCATGACGCCTTCGTGCAGCTTCACGCGCTGCTCGGCGGTCGGCATGAGGCTCAGGTCGGGCTCGCGGCCGACCGGCATGTACAAGAAGTACCAGCCGTAGAAGGCGCCCTTCTCGACCATCTTGGCCGCGAACTCGTCGGAGGTGATCTCGTCGACGTTCTGGTTGGTGGCCGTCGCCGAGAAGGCGAACATGGCGCCGCGCTCGCGCAGGCGGTCCATGGTGGCCATGATGCGGTCGTAGGTGCCGGCGCCGCGACGGGCGTCGGTCGCCTCTTTGCCACCCTCGATGCTGATGGTCGGGCAGACATTGCCTAGCTCGACGATGCGATCGGCCACGCGATCGTTGATCATGGTCGAGTTGGTGAACGGCATGAACACCGACTGCGGATGCCGCTCGGCCACGTCGAGCAGGTGTGGCCACACGAACGGCTCACCGCCGAGCATGACATACACCCGGGAGCCGATCTCTTCTCCCTGGTTGATGATGCTCTCGACTTCGTCCTCGCTGAGGTCCTCTTCGAAGTCGTATTCGGAGGCGTAGCAGCCCACGCACTGGAGGTTGCAGCGCATCGACGGGCTGATCAGGATTGCGGTCGGGGAAGTTATCCCCTTCTCTTCGAGAAGCGCTTGGGTGAGTTCCGGGTCGCGCATGAAGAAATTGGCAAGCATTCCGGCGACGTAACGTTTACGAACGTTAGGATGAAGATGACGAATGTTCTTAAAAAAAGTGTTGCCGGGGTTGCCAGGTGCCGTGTAGTTTTTGAGCCACTCGGCGATCATCTCTTGCTGCGGCGATTTGACTGTGCGCTTCACTGCGGCATGCAGGCCGCGCATGGCCAGATCGGAACTGCCGACTACGGTGAGAGCCGCCGAAATGATAGAGGCGGTCCGTTCGTAGTCCTTACGCTCCCGAGCTCGTGCCACTGAGAACTCGGGCATCACCAACTCCTTTCTTACACCAGCTGGTATTAGGGTCCTAATACCATAGCACAGGCCCGGCAGCTCTCCGAAGTACGACGCCGCGTCACGGAGCGACCCCGCCTAGGGCGAAATCGAACGCGGCAAGTCAGACAGAGGGCCTGCTTGATAGAATTTCACGGCCCCAGATTGGGATGGGTTCTGACGCGTGACAACGTGAGCACCATATTTGTGTGATGTCGAAGGGAGTAGTACTGATGAGTGCCACCAAGTACGTCTACGATTTCTCCGAAGGCAACGCAGGCATGAAACCCCTGCTTGGGGGCAAAGGTGCCAACCTCGCGGAGATGACCGGGCTTGGTATCCCTGTGCCACAGGGCTTCACCGTGACTACCGAGGCGTGCGTCTACTACTCGACCAACGGCAAGTACCCCGATGGGCTCAAAGAGGAGATCGAGGCTCACCTCCACGCCCTCGAGAAGCTGACCGGCAAAGTGTTGGGCGACCCGACCAAGGCCCTCTTGCTCTCCATCCGTTCGGGCGCCGTCTTCTCGATGCCGGGCATGATGGACACGGTTCTCAACCTCGGTCTCAACGACGAGACCGTGGAAGGCCTGGCCAAGAGCACCGACAATCCCCGGTTCGCATACGACTCCTACCGCCGCTTCATCAGCATGTTCGGCGACGTGGTCATGGGTGTGAACTCGCAGTTGTTCGAGGATGCCCTCACCGAGAAGAAGGCTGAGGTGGGCGCCAAGCTCGACACCGACCTCACCGCCGACGACCTCAAGGACCTCACGGTGCGCTTCAAGAAGCTCCTGGGTGAGAACGCCGGCGAGCAGTTCCCGAACGATCCGATTCAGCAACTGCACATGTCGGTGGTCGCGGTCTTCAAGAGCTGGGACAACCATCGCGCCAAGGTCTACCGCCGCACCCAGGGTATCCCCGATGAGCTGGGCACAGCCGTCAACGTGCAGAGCATGGTGTTCGGCAACAAGGGCGAGACGTCGGGTACCGGCGTGGCCTTCACCCGCGACCCGTCGACCGGCGAGAACTTCTTCTACGGTGAGTTCCTCATGAACGCCCAGGGCGAAGACGTGGTGGCCGGCGTGCGCGTGCCGCGGCCGCTTCCCGAGCTCGAGGCCGTCATGCCGCAGGCCTTCAAGCAGCTCTACGAGATCCGCGACAGGCTCGAGCAGCACTACCGCGACATGCAGGACGTGGAGTTCACCATCGAGGACCAGAAGCTCTACATGCTGCAGACCCGCAACGGCAAGCGCACCGCTCCCGCGGCGCTCAAGATGGCCGTCGACATGGTCGAGGAAGGCCTCATCTCCAAGGAAGAG
>JAKAHF010000070.1 GCA_021815245.1 Actinomycetes bacterium | reverse complement strand
ACCTGGGGGCGAAGCGTCACACCGATCTGGCCCGGGTGCTCGGGTTCAAGGGTCTCCTTCAGCAGCCGGGGGCCAAGCAGTTCCTGCGGCCGAAGCTGCTCGACACGTCAGCGATCATCGACGGTCGCATCGCCGAGGTGGCCGGCACCGGCTTTCTCGAGGGCGACCTGGTGATCCCCAGTTTCATCCTCGAGGAACTGCAGTCCATCGCCGACTCGGCCGAGCCGGGCAAACGGGCGAGGGGCAGGCGCGGTCTCGACACCGTGCACGCCCTTCAGGAGTCGAGCAATCACATCACCATAATCGAGCGCGACTTTCCCGCCGTGCCCGATGTCGACACCAAACTGATCAAGCTGGCGCGCGAGCTGAGGGGATCCATACTCACCACCGACTACAACCTCGACAAGGTCTCACAGATACAGGGCGTCGAGGTGCTCAACGTCAACGAGCTTGCCCACACACTGAAGGCCGCGGTGCTGCCCGGGGAGACCCTCCGCGTGCGGGTACTACGCGAGGGCAAGGAGGAGGACCAGGGCGTCGCCTACCTCGATGACGGCACCATGGTCGTCATCGAGGGTGGACGCAGCCGCGTGGGCGACGAAGTCAACGTGGAGGTCACCTCGATTCTGCAGAACCCGTCGGGCAAGATGGTGTTTGCCCGAATGTCTTCGTGAGGTGAAGGCGACATGGATGGCGACAGACCGAGTCTGGCATTGGTGGTAGCGGCCGCGGGCCTCGGTACGCGCATGGGACTCGACATGCCCAAGCAGTACGCCCCCTTGCTCGGCATCCCCATGCTTCAGCGCACGTTGAGCGCGCTCAGCGCCTGCGAATGGGTAGACTCACTCGTGGTGGTCGTCAACGAGGTCGACGTCGAGTACTGCGAGGAAGAGATCCAGCTGGAGCACATCGGCAAGGTCGAGCAGGTGGTCGCGGGGGGCGCGAAGCGCCCGCTCTCGGTGCGCAACGGGCTACAGGCGCTGGCGAGTCGCGGCTCCTGGGATCTGGTGGGCATCCACGATGGAGCCAGGCCGCTGATCAGCTCCGCCGAGATCGAGCGGGTGGTAAGGCCCCTTGCCGACGACCCGGCACTCGATGGCGCGGTGCTCGCCGTGCCCAGCGTCGACACGGTCAAGATCGTCGACGAGAGCGGGCTGATCACCGCGACTCCTCACCGGCGGACTCTGTGGCAGGCGCAGACCCCGCAGGTGTTCAGGTGGCAGATGCTCATGGATGCCTACGCCCAGTCGGACGACGTGCTCATGGCCGCCACCGACGATTCGGCATTGGTGGAGGCACTGGGTGGCCGGGTGCGTGTTGTCGAAGGTTCGCCCGAGAACTTCAAGATCACCAATCAGCTCGACCTGCGCCACGCGGAGCAGGTTCTCGCGCACCGCAGGCAGTGAGCCCGCGGCAGACTTCACTGCGGGTGGGCGTCGGCTTTGACTCCCACCGGTTCGCGCCCGAGCGCCCACTCATACTCGGCGGCGTACGCGTGCGCGAGTCGGGCGGTCTACACGGGCACAGCGACGCCGATGTGCTGGCTCACGCCATCATGGATGCGCTTCTCGGAGCAGCCGGACTCGATGACATCGGCCGGCTCTTTCCTGACACCGATCCGGGCTTTTCGGGAGCCGACAGCATGGAGTTACTGCACCGGGTCGCGCTGTTGCTGCGAGAAGCCGGTTGCGAACCGGTGAACGTCGATGCCGTCGTCATCTGCGACGAGCCCCGCATCGCGTCACACAAGGCCGCCATGCGCGCGCGTCTCGCCGAGGCGATAGGCATCGAGATCGAAGACATCAACCTGAAGGGCAAGACCACCGAGGGCCAAGGCCCGGCAGGAGGACCCCACGGCATCGTCGCGCACGCGGTCGCGTTGGTCGAGCGGCCGGCTGGGGGAGGGAAGGCGGGATCATGAGCGGTGGAGCATCAGGCATCAGGGTGCGTTTCGCCCCGAGTCCAACGGGCTCGTTGCATGTGGGGAGCGCCCGCACCGCGCTCTACAACTACCTCCACGCCCGCCACGAGGGTGGCGCGATGGTCCTGCGCATCGAAGACACCGACCTGAAGCGCTCCACTACGGAGCACGATGCGAGCATCATCAACGACCTGGCCTGGCTCGGGCTGCAGGCCGACGAAGGCCCCGATGCCGGCGGCGAGTACGGTCCGTACCGTCAGAGCGAGCGGGCCGGCATCTACGAGGCCGCGGTGCAGAAGCTCCTCGCCGAGGGGTGGGCATACCCGTGCTTCTGTCCCCAAGAAGACCTCGACCAGCGCAAGGAGGAGCAACTCGCCTCCGGGCACATGCCGAAGTACGACCGGCGCTGCTGTTCGCTGGCCTCCGACGAGGTGCAGGCGCGGTTCAGCGCCGGTGAGCAGGCAGCCATCCGTTTCAGGGTGCCACAGGGTGACATCACCTTCGTCGATCTCATCCACGGACCGATCACCTTCTCGTCGGACGTCATCGGCGATTTCATCATCAAGCGCACCGATGGCGGCTACTCCTACAACTTCGCGGTGGTCGTCGATGATGCGGGCATGGAGATCACCGATGTCATCAGAGGCGAGGATCACATAACCAACACGGCCCGGCAGATGATGCTGTTCGCGGCCCTCGGCAAGCCGGCGCCCCGCTACGGCCACCACTCGCTCATCCTCGCGCCCGACGGGAGCAAGCTCTCGAAGCGTCACGGGGCGACCTCGATCGGCGACTTTCGCGGTCTCGGGTACCTCTCCGCCGCGATGGTCAACTACCTTGCCCTGCTCAGCTGGCATCCGGCCGACGAGCGGGAGAAGTTCTCGCTCGATGAACTCATTGCCGAGTTCGAGCTGGAGCGTGTCTCGAAGAGCCCCGCCATCTTCGACGTGCAGAAACTCAACTGGCTCAACGGTCTTTACATCAGGGAGTTGGCTCCCGCGGAACTCGTCGAGGCGATAAGGCCGTATCTGCTGGCTGCCGGTATGGAGTTCGCACCCGTACAGTCGCAGGTCGTCGCCGAGGCGGTCCAGGCGAATCTCGTCGTTCTGAGCGACGCCCCCAAGTACGCCGCGCTGTTCGTCGAGCAGCTCGATGCGACGCTTGGCGAGCCGGCCGAATGGCTGCTCCACCCGGGCAGCGACGTGCTGTTCGCCCTGGCGCGCGAGGTCTTCAGCACGATGGAGGCCGAGTATCTGCCCTCCGCCGCCGGGCGGGACCTGCTGCGCGCTCTGGTCGACACCGCCAAGCAGCAGGGCCTCAAGGGCAAAGCGGTCTATCATCCCCTGCGGGTGGCCCTCAGCGGGCGCGACGAAGGTCCCGAATTGTTCTATCTCGTCGCCGGACTGGGAAAGTCGGCTATCCTTTCCCGGCTCGACAAAGCGGCTGCCTATGTAGCCGAGAAGAAAGGTGTCTAGGCGATGCGTCTGTACGACTCCCTGAGTCAGGAGAAACGTGACTTCATCCCGCGCGACGGCGATCACGTGACCATGTATTTCTGTGGTCCGACGGTCTACAACTACGTGCACGTGGGCAATGCTCGTCCGTATGTCGTGTCGATGATCGCCAAACGCTACTTCGAGTCGCTCGGCTACCGGGTCACACTCGTCGAGAACATCACCGACATCGACGATCGCATCATCCAGAAGGGCGCGAACGAAGGCCGGCCGGCCAGCGAAGTCGCCGCCGAGTTCGCGCAGGCCTATCGCGATGACACCGACCGGCTCGGGCTTGGCCGTCCCGACGTGGAGCCGCTAGCGACCGAGCACATCCAGGAGATCGTCGACCTCATCAACAAACTGGTCGAGAACGGCCACGCCTATCAATCGGGTCCCGATGTGTACTTCGACGTGCGCAGCTACGCGGCGTACGGCAAGCTGTCGAAACAGCAGCCCGACGAGATGCGCCACGGGGCCCGAATCCAGATCGGTGACGACAAACGCGATCCTCTCGATTTCGCTCTCTGGAAGGGCGCCAAACCCGGCGAACCCGCATGGGACAGCCCTTGGGGGCCAGGGCGTCCGGGATGGCACATCGAGTGCTCGGCCATGAGCCTGAAGTACCTGGGCGCCGGGTTTGACATCCATGGCGGGGGTCGTGATCTCATCTTTCCGCACCACGAGAATGAGGTCGCACAGACTGAGGGCGCGATCGACCTGCCTTTCGTGCGCTTCTGGATGCACAACGGCATGCTCAACCTGAGCGAACAGAAGATGTCGAAGAGCTTGGGCAACATCCTCACTCTGCGGTCGGTTCTCGACGCCCACCGCCCTGAGGCGCTGATAACCCTCTTCCTCAACAGCCACTACCGCAGCCCCATGGAGTTCGGCGGCGACGTGCTCGAGGAAGCCGAGCAGCAGGTCGAGCGGCTCCGCAACGCCTTCCGTGAGCTTGCCGATGTGTCGGCTTCTCCAACGGGGACCGGCCCAACGGAGACCGCGGCGTCACCCGCTGCACGCCCAGCGCTTCGCGAACGAGCCGCCGCTCGGCGCCAGGCCTTCGACGAAGCCCTCTCAGATGATCTCAACACCGCGGCCGCTCTGGCCGAGGTCTTCGGTCTGGCCCGTGAAGCCAACGCCGCCATCGCCGCCGGGCAACTCGACCCGGCCGATGCCGCCGACGTTCGCGCTCAGATGGCCGCCATGGCGCACGTGCTGGGTCTCGATGCGGTCACGGCGGCTGATGAGACCATCCCGGCCGACATTGCGGCCATGGCCGAGGAGCGGCAGCAGGCGCGCGCGGGGCGTGACTTCGCCCGTGCCGACGAATTGCGCGCGGCCATAGCCGATGCCGGCTACGAAGTGCGGGACGTGCCTGGTGGCTACAAGATCGTCGCGACCCGATAGGGGAGGACAACCGGCCAAGCGTCGTCCGCCGGCCGGCAAGCCGGGAGCGCACGTGCCCTCGCGCGACGTGGAGGCGCCGCACCGGGGTCGCTCTTCGCGGGAGGACGCAGCCGAGCAGCGGCGTGCCGGGCATGAAGCCCCGGGTGCGGCTGCCGCGGGCCTCGACCTTGTCTACGGCCGCAATCCGGTGATCGAGGCCCTACGAGGTCGACGCCGGGTGCATGCGGTGCTCATCGCCGCCGCGACGCCCGATCAGGCCCTCGAGGGGGCGCTCTCCGCCTCGGCGTCGAAGCCGGTGATCAAGCGCCTTTCGGCTCACGATCTGGCTGAACTCACAGGCAGTGCCGACCACCAAGACATCGCGGCCTTGGTCGATCCATATGTCTATGCCGACCCCGACCGGCTGCTGGCCGAGCGCAGTCTCGTGATCGCGCTCGATGAGATACAAGACCCGCACAACCTGGGCGCTGTCATCCGCACTGCCGAAGCCGCGGGAGCGGGGGTGATCATTCCGCGGCACAGGGCCGCGCAAGTCACCGCTACGGTGGTGAAGACCTCGGCCGGAGCCACCGAACACGCGGCGATAGCGATGGTGCGTAATCTGGCCGACTTCCTGCAGACCGCCAAGGCGAAGGGCTTCTGGGTCTACGGAGCGGCCGCCGAGGCGTCGTCGCGGTACACGTCCCAGGACTACACCTATCCGACGGTCTTCGTGGTGGGCTCCGAGGGGCAGGGGCTGGGCAAGAGGGTCGGCTCGCTCTGTGATGCGATGGTCAGCCTGCCGCTGGCCGGAGAGGTGTCGTCGCTCAACGCCAGCGTGTCGGCCGCCATCCTCCTGTATGAGGCTGTCAGGCAGCGCGACGAAAAGGCGCGCGGAGATGTTGGAGGATTCGTGCCGCGCGGCACGAACGAGAAAGAGACGCCGTGAGCGCCATGCTGACGGACGCTCGCGGGAAGAGGTTCGTGTGGGCGTCTATCTGATCGATGGTTACAACGTGCTGCATCAGTTCCTCGGGCACCAATCGGTCGAGGATCTCGAGGATCAGCGCAACCATCTGATAGATCGCATAGCGAGCTTCATGGGGGGCACCAGCGATCGGGCCATCATCGTGTTCGATTCGAAGGTGCAAACGTTGCAGAAGAGCGAGTCTGCAACAAGGAATGTTGAGGTGTATTTCGGCTCCTTCTCGAGGTCGGCAGACAGCATCATCGAGAGGGAGGTTTTTGCCTTATCTGCAGGGCAAAATGTGGTCGTTGTGTCCTCCGACTACAACCTGCAAAAGACCATCTTCCGGCCTAACGTGATCCGGCGATCGGCAAGGCAATTCATCGAGGATCTGCAGATTCACACAAAAAGGATTGCAAATCCTGAGAATTGCATTACAATGGGTCACAGGATCGAGGACAGGGTCGACTCCAAGACGGCAGACAGACTCAAGGCTCTTCGGCAGCAGCTCACCGAAGATGCCGACAAGTAGAGCCGTCAAAGACGGAGACGGCGTCTGACCCTCCAACTCGAGGCGGGAGGGAAACGAGGGATGGAAGCTGCGCTTGCTCGGAAGGTCGTGGAGAAGGCCTTTCCCGAGTTCACCGACGAGGAGCTGGTCGCCCGTGCCAAGAACGGCGACGTGGAGTCAACGAACAAGCTACTGACGCGCTATCGCCAATTTGTGAGGCTCAAAGCCAATTCGTACTTCATCGCGGGGGGAGATCTCGACGATCTCACGCAAGAAGGCAACATCGGCTTGTACAAAGCCATCCGAGACTACGAATGGGGCCGCAGTACCACCTTCCGAAGCTTCGCCGAGCTGTGTGTCACACGGCAGATCATCACCGCCATCAAGACGGCGTCGCGGCAGAAGCACCAACCCCTCAACACGTATGTGAGCTTCAGTCACTCGCCGTCGAGCTCCGACTACGACGGCCGTACCCTCGCCGACATCATCCCCTCGGGTCGCTCGAGCGACCCGGTGCAGCAGGTGATCAGCTCCGAGGAGTGCATCAGCCTCACCGATTGCCTCGTGCGGCTTCTCAGCCCGCTCGAGTCGAAGGTGCTGAAGTACTACCTCGAAGGCAACTCCTATGAGGCCATAGCCGAGCGGATCGACCACGATACCAAGACCGTCGACAATGCTCTGCAGCGCATCAAGCGCAAAGTGACGATGCACCTCGAAAGCCGGCGCGTGATCCAGTAGCACGCGCCACGGCGCAGTCACGGGCCGCCGGCCTACCGGCGGCGGCCACCCGCCGACGAGCGGCACCCAGCGGCGATGATTCTCTGACCTCGGTGAACACCGCAGGCAATCCGGCGCGCTACAATCTCCCAGTTCGATCTGCGTGCCGGTGTAGCTCAATGGTAGAGCAGCTGATTTGTAATCAGCAGGTTGGGGGTTCAAGTCCCTTCGCCGGCTCCTCGCTCCGTCCGTTTGCCGGCCCAGGTCGTACTGAGGGAGGCGCACGTGAGCGCTGGCGATGAAGGCGTGCGTTCACGCTTGATATGCATCTGCAGGCAACTCGTCTGTTGGCACGACTGGCAACTGGTCGTGGAGGTGGAGCACGACGTCGAGCCGAGGGGCCCACGGCTCGGTCTACTCCATGGCAGTCGAGTGCGGAAGTTCAGGTGCAACAAGTGCGGGGCGATCAACATCAAGCGCACTGCCCTGCGGAAGTAGCCTCGTCATCAAACACTGCGATGAACGTTGCATACGTGCGAAAGGCAACGGAAGTTGCGTTCCAGATGGTTCGTCCAGCGAATGATCGACCCGTCGGCGGTGCCGGGAGCCCGGCCCCATCACGCATGCCGATCTTCCGAGTGGCTTGACGTTTCGGTCATACCCTCCTAGTGTGAGACAGCCGGAAGCCGGGCCGGCCGAATGGTGTGCTCTCTCTGGGAGGTGGCTATGAGGCGACAGCTGGTCGGGGCTTCGGCATCCTTCGGGGACCGCTGACGTGGAGGCGGTCGGCGTCGCTTCCCCGCTCACCCAGTCGAAGCGGAGCGCGTTTCTGCTCGGACTGGCCCTGATGGTGTACCTGACGGTCACCGGCATGTGCCTCTCGCTCGTCCCGGTCGTCGCGGGAGAGATGGAAGACCGATTCGGTCTCTCCGGCTCACAGATCGGACTCCTCACGTCGATGTTCATGGTCACGACCGCTCTTGGCGCCATTCCCATGGGACTGGCGGGGGTGCGGTGGGGAGGGCGGACCCTCATGGCCTCGGGCGGCATCTTTGTTGCCGGACTCGTGCTGTTCGCGGTCGCGTCGTCGTATCCGTGGTTCATAGTCGCTCGCCTGCTGCAGGGTGTCGGCGCGAGCGCGGGTCCGCCCGCCGCGACCGCCCTCATCGCCCAAGTGGTCGATCGCCGC